>CAISXI010000249.1 GCA_903889425.1 uncultured Roseiflexaceae bacterium
GCCGGCTTGGCTTTGCTCGTGGTGGCCGGCTTGGCTTTGGTTGTGGCGGCCGGCTTGGCTTTGCTCGTGGCGGCCGGCTTGGCTTTGCTCGTGGCGGCCGGCTTGGCTTTGCTCGTGGCGGCCGGCTTGGCTTTGCTCGTGGCGGCTGCGGTACGAGCGTTGGTGCGGCGCGGCGGTTTGGCGGCTTCGGCGACGGGGTCGAAATTCGCCACCTCGGCCAAATCATTCACCAAATAATCACATTGTGGGTAGCGTTGACACCCATAGAATGGGCGACCAAATTTACCACGGCGAGCCAGAAGTTGCCCTTCGATACATTTGGGGCATTGTACGCCGGTAGGTTCAGGAGGTGCGGCGGGTTTGCCATCACGACCAAGTTTGCGTGTCCCTTTACAGGTAGGGTATTGCATACAGGCCAGGAAGTTACCAAAGCGCCCTTTGCGCACGGCCATCGGGCCACTACAAATATCGCAGGCCACATCAGGCATGGCAATCAAATCACCGGCACTGTCACGGCCTTTGATGGCGATGTTACCGTTGCTGTCACGGTTGAAGTCGCTGGTGAAATCGCATTCGGGGTAATGATTACAGCCCACAAATTCACCTTGGCGACCAAAGCGCACCACCAACATGCCACCCTCACATTTGGGGCAGGGTAGACCAGATGCAACATCGACACGCTCGCCCGTATTGGCCATAATCGCATTGTTAAATGGCTCGTAAAATGCCCGGATAACAGGCACCCACGGCGCATCGCCGTCGGCAATGGTATCAAGGTTTTTTTCCATATCCGACGTAAATTCATAGTCGACGATATTGGCGAAATCGCTGACCAACAAATCAGTCACCGTCATCCCCAACACCGTCGGGGTAAAGCGTTGATTGGTTGCTTCGACATATTTGCGATCGACGATGGTCGCGATGGTGGGGGAATAAGTTGATGGTCGGCCAATCCCGAGGCGTTCGAGTTCTTTGATGAGGCTGGCATCACTAAAGCGTGGCAGTGGTTCGGTAAAGTGTTGGTTGGGGGTTAGCGCGTGCAGGCGCAACTCTTCGCCGGCAGTCAACAGCGGCAAGCGCCGTTCGCTGTCTTCGTCTTCTTCACCATCGTCGAGACTCACGTTATAGACGGCCAAAAAGCCGGGCACTTTGAGGACAGACCCAGTGGCGCGGAAGGTATACGCCGGTGGGGTTGTGATGGTCACACCCGCCGCAATATCAACCGTCATGCTATCAAAGACCGCCGGGGCCATTTGGCTGGCAATAAAGCGCTTCCAAATCAAATCATACAAGCGTGATTGATCATTGGTGAGGCGGGTTTTGACATTGGCTGGCATGCGATTGGCTGACGTGGGGCGAATCGCTTCGTGGGCTTCTTGGGCGCCACGTGATTTGGTGGTGTAGTTGTTGGGTTTGGCAGGAACTGCATCTTTGCCGTATTGGGTGGCAATGAACTCGCGGGCTTCTTGTTGGGCATCTTGCGACACGTTGACGCTGTCGGTACGCATGTAGGTAATCAAACCGACGGTGCCTTCGGCACCGAGGTCGATACCTTCATAGAGTTGTTGGGACACCATCATGGTTTTTTTGGCCGAAAACCCCAGCTTGCGCGAGGCTTCTTGTTGCATTGTACTGGTGGTAAACGGCGGAGCCGCATTGCGCCGTTTGTCACTCCGTTTGACATTAGCCACCCGCCAAATGGCGTTAGCTAAGTCAGCCACAATTTGCTCGGCGTGAGGTTGATTATTGATATCGAATTTATCGAGCTTTTTGCCGACGATTTCGATTAAGCTGGAGCGGAAGGGATTGGCGTTGGCTTTTTGTTGGAGCAAGTCGGCTTCGATGGTCCAGTATTCTTGGGGTACAAACGCCAAAATCTCGCGCTCGCGTTCGACCACAAGGCGTACGGCGACAGATTGTACTCGACCAGCGGATAAACCACGACGCACGCGCTGCCACAAGACGCGTGACAAACGATAACCCACCAAGCGATCGAGAATGCGGCGGGCTTGTTGGGCATCAACCAGCGCCATGTCGATGTCGCGGGGATTGGCGATGGCTTGTTTGACGGCGTTGGGGGTAATTTCGCTGAATGACACACGGTAAACGGGGGTTTTCTTGGGGATGTTGATTGCTTGGACGATGTGCCACGCAATCGCTTCACCTTCGCGGTCAGGGTCAGTCGCCATATAGACGGCGCTGGCGGTACGAGCCGAGCTACGTAACTGTGCGACGACATGTTCTTTGTCGGGCATGATTTCGTAGGTAGGGGTGAAATCATGGTCGACGTCGATTGATTCATTGCGTTCGGGCAGGTCACGGACATGCCCTACTGACGCAAGGACTTTATAGCCGGTACCGAGATATTTTTCAATCGTTTTGGCCTTGGCAGGTGACTCAACGATAACTAGTTTGTCAGGCATCAGACATCCCTCTAAAATACGATTTTCATCCATGAATAGACAACTATTGCAACACTATAGGGGTTTTGGTTAGGAATTGTCAAGAGATAGCGTTTTTTTGACGAAATCACTCAGCAAAACACGCATTATACGTATAATTTACCCCTGAGAAAGAGGATTATGTCTCGCACAAGGTACGCAGAGGACACAGAGATCATGGACTACTTCATACTTCCTACTTCAGCAATAGGTATTGTAGAATAAGTAGAGTTTTCATTATGCAGAGCAAGGTGACGCATTGGGAATTTTGGGCATTGCATTATTAGGGGTCATCATCACTGGTTGGCCCATCGTCCTACTAATAGGACAGAGTGATGATTTCATTGAGCGAATATATCACGCAGCCATTGCAGGCATGCTCATCCATGGCGCAATTGCAATTGGGTTAGCCGATCTTGGGCTTTTTCATTTGTGGGTACATGGCGCATTGATTATTGCGCTGTGGGGCGCATGTTATTGGCAATTACGGCGGCGTGGCATCCCGTTAGGCACATTAGTTGTAGATGCGCCCCGCCCCACCATCATCATGGGAGCCATGGTGGGGTTGTTGTTGCTCGCAATGTTCCTCAATGGCACCCCAAGCGAAGTTATTTTGGGTGGGCGTGACGCTGGTATTTATGCCAATACGGGCATAATGATTGCGCGCACCGGTGGCATTCGCCAAGCCGACCCGATCGTGGCAGACCTCGCCCAGCGCAAAGCGAGCGACGGGGACGCCGCCCAAGCCTGGAGTAATTTGCTGGGGGTGCAATCTGGGGACCGCTTTATGTCGTCGCGACTGCGTCTCGCGGGATTATTTATTGACGCTAGCCGTAGCGACGGTGCATTTACCCCCCAATTTCTCCATTTATTTCCGGCATGGATTGCCTTATTTACCGCACTGTTTGGCGTCAAAATGGGAATTTTGGCGACGGGGTTTGCGGGGGTCATCGGAGTATGGAGTGTCGGCATGGCAGGGCGGGCGATGCACCGCCCATGGGTCGGAGTCATCGCCATGGCGCTGCTGACCCTCAATGGAGTACAAGTCTGGTTTAGCCGCTACCCCATGTCTGAAACAACCGCACAGTGGCTCTTTTTTGTGATTATTTACGGGGTGGCGCGCCTCGCAACCCCACCCATCACCCGCAATCACCGTCTCGTCGGGTTGCTGGTAGGGGTTGCAGTGGGGCAACTAATGTTGGCGCGGCTTGATTTTGTGTTTGTGGTAATCCCATTGGTGGCGTGGCTAGGGTGGCGGTGGGTGACGCAACGTATCGACACGCCGTTACGCTGGATGCTTGCAGGGATTGCCATTAGTGGTGGGCAAGGCATCATCCATCTGCTCACTATTTCGCGCGGATATTTCGTCGATACTTTTTTTGCGGGGTTACAAAGTAGCGCATTAGGCGCATTGCTGATATTTCCGTTACTCACACCCGCACTCCAACATACATTTTTGGTACGCCCTTGTTCGCCGCTCACTATGCAACCCTGCCCCGGCGAAAGCATTGCAGATGCCCCGTGGCAATATGGGCGGATTGGGGGCGAATTAGTGGTCGTCATACTCGTAATTGGACTCATCTTCTATCTGCGGCGCCGCACCGACCTAAGTACCCGTGTCGTCGCTTGGCTGACGCCATGGTACCCATACGTTGGGCGGATTGCAGCAGTAGCGGTCGTACTCGGTACTAGTTATGCCTATCTGATCCGCCCCCAGATTTTGACACCGGCCATGATGGTAGCATCACCGAATTGCCTAAGTGGTACACAACGTAGCCAACCCAGTGGTGATTGTCTCGCCCTGCAAGGCTATATTGGAGCGCCGATTGCCCCACCCACCTACCCCGATATCCTCGCCCAAACAGTAAGTAATATTGGGAGCGGACTGCGTGGTCAGGCAGCCAAGGAACCCGTGGCACTACGTGATTTGTATGCCAATTCCATGGCCAATTTAGTGCGCATTGGCTGGTATATTTCGCCATTTGGCATCGAAATAAGCCTGATTGGGCTCGCGATTTGGCTGTGGCGGGGAGTAGGTCGGCGTGATTGGTTGTTTATGGTCATCACCTTGGCCATGACGTTTTTGTATGTCCAACTCAGTTATGGTACCAGTAGCCAAACCTACATCTATATCATGCGCCGCTATTTACCCACGGTATATCCGGGATTGGCACTGATGTGTGGCTACGGGATTGTGGCTTTGTGGGGGACGGCATGGTGGCGCAAAACGCTGAGTGTCGGTAGTGGCATCGTATTGGGAGGGTTCCTAGTGGCGACAATCCGCCCGGTGATTACCACTCCCGAGCACCAAGGGGCATTCGACGCAATCGCACAACTCGCCCAGCAAAGTACACCCAACGACGTCACGTTGATTCGGGGTGGCTCACCGAGCTTTGTGGCGGCGCGCGACGCCGCCGATGTGTTGGCGTTGCCACTGATGGCCATCCACGGGCAGGCGGCGTTTGGGATTCGTAGCCAAACACCTGACAAATACGCCGGCGACCTCACCACGCTCTATCGGCGCTGGATACAATCTGGACGGCGCGTCTACCTATTGCTAGGCGCCGATGGTGGCTTGTGGCTGCCAGGGATGCACCTCGTCAAGCGTGACGCGGTCAATCTCCAGCTCCCCGAGTTTTCGCAATTACGCAACCAAAAACCAGCCTCTGTCGGCATGCTCAATATCGTCTACCAACGCTATGAATTGGTTGATGGTGAGGCGCCATTACCAGCCAAAATCGACACCACTGACACCGCATCGCAAATCAGTGGGTTTTATACGCACGAGACCATCGCCGGCCAAACCTTTGCCTGGACAACCGGTAATGCCGTGCTCCGCATGCCCTTGCCAACCCAACCGACCTCGCTCACGCTCACCGTCGCCGGTGGTAAACGCCCCGCCAGTATTGGCCAAGCCACGGTGTGTATCGATGTGGCCGGCCAACCCGACCCGCGCCACGCTGACCCAGTGGTATGGACACAGCTACAGTGCATGCCGCTCAGCAAACAGCCGCAAACCATTGCAGTGACCATCCCGGGTGGACTCCGCAGTGCCACCAACACCTTGTTGGTACAGCTCCGCAGTGAAGCCTGGGTAGCGGCCAAGGTTGATCCCAGCCAAAACGATATGCGCCCACTCGGAGTGCAATTTGTGACCGCGGATATGACACCATGAAGCGACAATATTGGCTTGCCATTGCTGGCGGATTGATATTCACCATAATCTATCTATTGACATTAACAGAGGTGCATACCTTTGATGCCTTGTCATATATTTTTGATGTGACCCGCAAACCGTGGCAAGAAATATTCCACCCCCACCATTTGGCCTATGGTCCCGTGGGCGCCATCGCCACGTGGATTGCTGGTGGCGGTGACGCGGCTCATGCCATGCAACGCGTCAACGCCATTGCCGGCGGTGCCGGCGTGGCGTGGTGTGGCGCCATCGCCGCCCGGCGCTGGCAACGCAGTGATTTGACTATTGTGAGTATGCTGGCGCTGGGTGGCAGTTACGCTTTTTGGTATTATGCCGTCGAAGTCGAAGTCTACACCTTGGCCACGTTTTTTTTGATTGGCGTGATTTGGATGATTGACACCCCCGCACCCCGTACTACCCAATGGGCGCTGGGGTTGGGGATGATGCTGAGTGGTGCCTTGTTGTTCCACCAAACCAACGTCCTGCTCGCCATCCCGCTACTGGTCGTCGCAGGCACAGAAATAACCAAAAGCCGCCCGGTCTGGCGCCCATGGTTCATCGCCGGGCTATCGGCTAGTGCGTTTGTGCTGGGTGCCTACCTGTGGGTGATGGTAGGCGTCAGTGGCTTCCGCACCAGCGACCAAGTCCGAGCCTGGGTCCTCCAATACGCCAACACCGGCTGGTGGGGCGGCCGGGGAACAATATTCGATTTAGGGCTGGGCATCAGCAACACGGTGGCATCGCTCAACGGCGGTTTTTTTCTGCTTATCGCCATCGGCGTCAGTCTATTGGCCATCCGCTCCCGCCAGCTCAGCATATGGAGTATCTGGTTGAGTGTGTGGTTGCTGGTCTACGGCGGTTTTTTCTTTTGGTGGGAACCAGACAACATTGAGTTTTGGATTGGGGTGACCCCCGTCGCCGTACTTCTGCTGATTACACCCCTCGCCAACACCCGGCCATGGCGGGTGCACAGCCTGATTGCCCTCACCCTCAGTATCATGGTGGCGAGTAGCAATTATGGCGCCATCACCTTGCGTGGCGATGCCCGTACCGACCTGCAGCGCACCATCGCCAGTGCGGTGGCAACTGCCAGCCAACCCGCTGATTTATTGCTCATTCCCGATGGACTGCAAGAATTATATCTACCTTATTACCACAACCACGCCTATTTTTTGTCGGTCAATGCCTTGATGACCACCCATCAGACGTGGGCCAAATCTTGTACGGCACTGAACGCCCAGATTGACCAAACCCAACAAGCAGGGGCAGCGGTAATTGTGGCTGCTGATTTTTTGACACCATCACTCGTCATGCAAAAACGCTTTGGTATCGCCTCAGATGCAGTGACAGATTGCCTAGTTCCAATATTGCCAAATTTCACCCCCCTTCCATTACCCGCCAATATTCCCAGCCATCTCCGCCTCGCCCCTGCGGGCGCACAACTCATGCGCGGCGCATGGCGGACACTCAACCGGGCACCCCTAGGATGGACGCTGACCAATGCGACACCACTTACCGGTGCAGATTGGACGATACAGGTTGATAACGATCCGGCATTGGTATCACCGATGCTTGACATCCCGATGCCACAAAAAATCGTCATCACCATGGACAGTATCGCCACTGCCGATCAACAAGCCCAATTGTTTGTAACCAATCAACCCAATCAATTCAATGAAGCCCGATCCATTCGCTGGCAATTACAACCGGGGGTGCAACGCTACATCCTCAACCTTAATGATATTCCAGCACTGCCGACCCGACTCATCCAGCTACGCCTCGACCCCGTTGCCAATGGCAATGGCGGACGCGTAACGATTCGCGGAATTGACGTTGTGCCGTAGATAATCCCACTACCATCAAAAAATCCCGATCGACCAATATTTTTACAAATCACAAAAGGAGTTGCTCATGACGCGTTATCATTTATTGCTCATCTGTTGCCTATGGGTGCTTTTGATTGCACCCATTACAACCACACATGCCGCCAGCAGCCCCTTTGCCGCCACCGAATGTAACCAAGACGCCCCCACTGAGCGCACCGTCGAATGTGGCACCATGACCCTGCCGTTATACGCCGACGGCAGCAAACCAGGCACCGTCGAATTGCCCATCATGATTGTACGGAGTACCACCCCTACCAAAAACCTACCGTTGTTTTTGCTCCAAGGGGGACCTGGCGGTGATACCATCGAAACCTTTCAGTTCCTCGTCAAAAAACCACATTCGACCTTGCCCACCGATCGTGATTTGGTGTTTTTTGAGCAACGTGGCACTACCAATGCCAAACCATCACTTGATTGCCCCGAGATCTACGAGCAAATGATTACCTTGCTTGCCAAAAAAGTCAGTAGCGCTGAACAACTACAGTACAACAAAACCGCGTGGCAGGCCTGTCGGGACCGCCTCGGCAAAGCAGGTATCGATGTCGGAGCCTTTAATAGCCAACAAAACGCCGACGATATCGCAGCGATTGCCGTTGCCCTCAACTACCCCCAAATCGACCTCTATGGCGTGTCATACGGTACTTTGCTGGCCCAACACGTGGTACGACGCCACCCTACCTTGGTACGTGCGTTGATATTGGATAGTGTGGTGCCAATGCACCAAAACGTGAATTTGTGGTATCGCAATTCTGGCGACCAAGCCATCCGCAACGGCTTTGCCGATTGTGCCGCCGACATCGCGTGTGCCCGCGATTACCCCGACATCCAAAACGAATATATTGCCCTCGTCAAAACACTCAACGACAAGCCCTTGTTGCTCGATCTCCATGACCATGTTAGTGGCAACACCTACCCCAGCCTGATTGACGGCGATAGTCTGGCCGGGTTTGTGTTTCAGATGCACTACGACGAAGAGTTAGTCACCTACATCCCGATGCTGATTCACCAAATCAGTCGTGGCAATTACACCACCTTCACCACCCTCGCAGGTTTTTTTATATTTGAAGACAGTATGAGCGAAGGGATGCAAGCCAGCACTATTTGTAGCGAAGAAGTGTTGTCTCAGACCAGTGACTACCAGCTCCCCAACCCAAGTTTGTTACCAATAGACCCAGACGATTTGACGTATGACGTGGCAGATGAACGGCAGTGGTGTGCGATTGCGGCAGTGCCCCAGCTCGACGCCAGTGTCAATCAACCATTCCAGAGTGACGTCCCGACCTTGGTCTATTCGGGGCGCTACGATCCCATCACCCCAGCACAATTCGGTGATGCCGTCCTGCCTGGATTACCCAACAGCCGCCACGTAGTATTTGCCCGTACCGCCCACGGCTCGTTTGTGTCAAATGCCTGTGCCGGCCAAATCGCCGTCGCCTTTTTGGATAAACCACAACGCAATTGGACCGAGCTCACTGCAATTTGTGATATCAACCAAAAAGCGACGTTTGCCACTAGTCAGACCCTGCGCCAAGGATCATTCATCTCCCAAATCATGCAACTCTCCCCCGTCGTA
>CAISXI010000250.1 GCA_903889425.1 uncultured Roseiflexaceae bacterium
CCAATGAGTAATGGCAATACAAGCACCGCGATGATTCCATATATAAAGCGTTGTTTCATCATCATTATTCCTACTTCCCTTTCGATACGGGCGGTAGTACGGGGCTTGAATTCAGTAGTAACGGGGTAAATGTCTTGTGAAACACGAGGTTATTAACAAATACCCCGTTGTATACTTGACTCCCTTGCATATTGGTCAGTGTCAAGGTATAGCGATATCGCCGACCAGGAATCAGGCCACTAAAGCGCACATCGTGACTCACCGAGAATTGCGCCGCATCGAGCACAGTGCTGGTGGTTTGCATACCCGTTTTGTGGACGGTAATAGTTTGGGCAGTCACTTGATTACTTTGATTATCGAGATATGCGTAATTCATCGCGATGGCACTCGCGCAACAATTCGGTGCCGTCATCGTAAAGGAGTTTTCACCCCAAATAACGACCCGACCATTACGCGTTACCACGGCACTTGAATTTGCACCCGCTGCCACATACACTACATCGCTAAGCCCATTAGGAACTGTAGATTGGCCTTCACCATTGTCACCCCACGCCACCACCGTGCCGTCGTCTTGGAGTGCGAGTGTATGATCACCACCCACGGCAATCTGAATCACTGGTTTGATACCAGGGGGAATCGCGAGGTGGTTATAGCTACTATCACCCCACGCCACCACTTTGCGATCACTCCGTAATACCACGCTAAAGTCAATCCCTGCTTGGATTTGGGTAACCCCGTATTGGGCGGTGGCAGGCGTCGCTTTAAAGGTGGCAGTACTATTCGCTGCTTCATCTTTACAGGTAGCCGTAGCATTACTACACGTAATCACTTGTCCTGAACGGAGCAATACGAGCGTATGGCGATAGCCTGCATCGATTGCGACGATGTTATTGGTAATCGTTTGATTCGTGCGGTTTCTAATGACAAGCGGATTCGATACCACGGTTACTGCCCCATCAGGTTGGCGATATTCACGGACTGCTCCATTTTTGTCAAGGGTTAACAAATAGTTATCCCACATGAGCTGTTCGGCAATCGAAAACTGTACCAGATTATTGATGGGCGTCTGACCGGCAATCTGATTCGAGGTCGCGATGTGATCTGCGCGGCCATCGACTGACCATGTCCGCAAGACACCAGACTGATCTAGTGCGGCGGCAAAGTCATTGTTCATCTCTAGTTTGGTAATGGGGAGCGCTTGAATGGTCGCAGGTATTGCTCCTTGCAGTACTGCGTCGGTGCTCCCGTTATACTGCCACCCCTTGACTGTGGTCGTGTCGGTATAGACATTGGTATCGTTGTCCAACTCAGCCAATGCCGTAATCGTCGTATCGCCATATCCCGTATTCACGTGGGTGCGAATTGTTTGGCTGTTCACGACCGCACTCGGAATTGTCTGCACATCAATAAATGCAGGGCCCGTTTTGGTGGGAATCATAAACGTTGCATATGCGCTCATTTGTTGATTACCAATGGCATCACGTGCCACAAATTGAATCGTATATGCACCAGACGCCAATCCACTGAGCTCATTTGCTGGCAGGTTCCACGTATAGTAACGGATTGTGCGGTTCTGCAAATAATTGAGCCGTTGCAACTCATTACTATTCATCTGTACGGGAATTAAATCGATTGTGTCGACGAGTGCACTGGTGTCATACACATTTGCACGGAGACTAGTTAATGTCCCACCATCACTCGCAGTACCCTGGAAGGTATTGGCACTACCACTCGGGAACACGACAGTGTCGTTTTGGGTTACCGCGAGAGATGGGGCCACGGTATCGATTTGCATGACGGCAATCCGCGCATTACTCACATTGCCCACTCCATCAACCGACCAAAATTGGACAGTCCGCGCCACATTATCTTGACCCGCAGTATTTGCCAGCGTGATATTCCAATCAGCCTGTTGGTGGCGCGCCGCTGTCCGCGTTGCAATCGTTAAATCGGCATTGTTGATGCTACCGGTAACGCCGTCTGTATTGCGATCGCAAGCCAACAACCGCCATGTCCCCGCTGCCGCCTCACCGGTAAATGTGGAGAGCTCGCCATCAGGATGGACAATTGCAAATGCACTGTTCAACGCAACCGTGCCACTAATAGTTTGCGTGGTACGCGTGGCACTGTCGTCAAACGTCGCCCGCACATTTGTAGTTTGATTGCGCGTCGATGTCA
>CAISXI010000251.1 GCA_903889425.1 uncultured Roseiflexaceae bacterium
ACCGTTGACCAATTAGAAAATTCTCGGGCCAACAACATCGGTGAACAAACATTGTGGAGTGGGCTCATCGACACATTGCCGCCCCGGATTACCAGTAATGAACAACAGATCACCGATACCGAACAATATAGTTATACGGTAAGCATTGACGAACACAACCCCAATCTCAATCTGTTGCAGACGCCGTGTGGGGCGCGACTTGATTACACCACCTCATTCCCCAATTCATTGGGTTATCGTGCCCGCAGTAGCGGCTTTGATGCGTCAATTATGGCTACCACACACCTTGACGGTGGCTGCATATTGAGCAATACCCCTGATGTCGTGAAACAACTCACGGAATCGATTAATGCCACGACGAGTATGGTTTTTGGGAATCGGTATGCATATGTCGGTGATGTCAATCAAGTAAATGTAGTAGATGTCCAAAACGCCACCAATCTTATTCAAAGTAATGCCACAGTCGATGGGACGGTGCAAGAGTTGGTGATGAGTCGCAACAAAGATCGCCTCTATGTCGTGAGTACCACGACACTACCGGATTCGCGGGCAACGGTGACTATTTTTGATATTGCCGAAAATAGTATGGTGTTGCAACGCCGTGGCAGTGTGGTGATTTCATTGACGACGAATCAAACGGTGGCTGCAAGTGCATTGACTAGTAGCTTTGATGGCAGCACCCATAGTGATCATTACTTGTTGGTGATGCTCAATACTGCTACGACCCAACAACTGATTAGTGTACAAGTGGGCAATCCCGACCAACCAACCCAACTTACCACGACGACATTGAACACCCCGAGTGTCGATATGTCGGCAAGTTACGATGTCGTCGCTGTGGCTCAAGGTGCTGTCGGTGTGCAAATTTATCGGGTAAACGATGATGGCACCATGACTGCACTCATTGCGGTAGCACCCCCGGGTTATAGCAATCGGGTCATCATCGATGATAAAAAACTCATCATCGTCAATGATGATGAGCCATTGTCTACCACGGCAACCTCACCCAACACCATGAATATCGTGCCGTTAATTGATACTATTGTGAATACCCAAGCCCAAGTCTATCAATTGCTCGAAACCCGGGGAAGTTATGTGCCGGTGGTCCCGACCGATACCGAAGATAGCACCGTCTATCGCATCATTGATATTGCGTCCTATTTAGCAAATGATATTGTGATGATGAGCCGTGACATGAGTGATAACACCAAATCACGGTTGAGTATTGTGAGTACTGATGGCATCACGCCTACATTGCGGAGTGATGCGGTCATCAATCAAGCGAATTTGCTCCGAGTGGTAACCAACAACAACAACATATTGACGCTGGCAACAGATTCCCAAACTGCGGGTTTAACAGCCTTTGTGGTCAGTGATCGGCGCCTAGCGACGCAATTGTGTGACCAAGCCGGTAATTGCAATCTCGGGACGGCTTCGACTGTTGACCCATTGCCTGCGCCGAATAACATTTCAATTGTGAATTTGACCAATGCCTATACGGTCACTACTCCGTCGGTGACCTTCCACGCCGAAGCGCCCACCGGGGTGCGTCAGATTCATGCGCAAATCGATAATAGGGTTCCCACTCAGGTATGGACGCAAGCGACAAGTGCCGGGCTCCCCAAAGTAGAAGAAACCTATGTATTCCCGGCAATGACACAAGGGAAGCATACGATTCGTGCCATCAACACCTACAACAATACCTTGAGTGCGGTGGCCGAATATTATGCCCCTATCACCACCACCCTCCCACTCGCAGACGTGATGCATCCCCTGCAAAAAAGTCTGGCATGTGCGCCAAATTGTCCAACCATCAGCGCCAATACGTTGACATTTACCCAAACCAATACCATTGACATCAACCACAACATTAGCCAAGTTGATGGAACGGCCAAATTGTTGAGCATGAAGCTCAAAATCCCAGCGTCGGCGCCATCGGGACGGATTGTGAGTGTGTTGCCAACAGCGGCTACAGCGACAGCGGCGACAGCGCTGGCGTTTTGGTTTGATTATGATGCAGCCACCCAAGAAATCGTGGCGACAGTCCGGGATACGATTACCACCACTGCACGATTTAGCTGGCCCGACGACCAATTCCATCAATTGACGGTAGTGGCCAATGCCATGAATAATGCGACGACGTTTAATTTGTATGTTGATGGTGTGCAACAAGAGGCGCTCTCGTCATCTACAGGGAGGCGCTTCACCACCGCCAAGGTTGTTTTTGGGGCAAATGGGGTGTATCCGGCACCTACCGGTATGGTGCTTGATGATGTGGCACTGTTGTCATCCGCTGTCGCCGTAGACGAAACCATCGATTACCGTACAGCGGTAAGTGATGTAGCATTGCCGTTGATTGATGAAATATTTGACAAAAGAAGTAGTTGTACCACCTGTCCGACGATTGCCAATGGCACCTTGACCTTCCCAAGTAGTAATAATCGGATTAATCTCGGTTATGTGTTGACACAACTTCCTAGTACGGCCAAATCAATTAGTATGCGATTAATGGTAGATAGCGCGACTGCCACTGGGCGAGTTGCAACGCTCCAAAGTAGCAATTCTAGTGCCTTGAGACTGGGGATTGCCTATGATCAGAGCACCAATAAATTAATCGCTACCGCTACGGCAAACGGCACCACCCAAAGTGTCACCACCACCACAACCTTGGTTGCGAACACGTGGGCGACCCTGAATGTACTGGCACAGACCACCGACAGCACCACCACGTTCGAATTCTCACTGGACGGGGTTACCGTTGGCACGATGGCATTGCCAGGACGATTTGCCAATGCGGCGTTATCACTCGGTGCGGTATTACCCGCCACTGCCGCAACGGGCATGACCATTGATGATATCAGTGTGTCGAATCCGGCCATTGCCAATAACGAAACCGTCGCAGTCAACCAAATTACTGCATTGATGTCGGGTGATGTGATTACACCGTACACCATAACTACCCCTGTTTACGACTTTTTTGTGGATAGTGGGAACCCCCAAATTCAATTGATTGACACCGTGGTTGGTCTGAATCGTGTGATTGATGGGATGACTGTGGCAACAATGGTGATTACTGATGTCAGCGATTTGGTTGACTTACAGATTACCAATACCAGCACCAACAGCCAGATTCCGTTTTCGATAGACCAAAACAATCGCAATCAAACCAACGTGAGGGTTTTTTATCCTGAAGCAATGTTGAATACGGATTTATTGCCCTTAAAAATAGTTACCACCGATAGTGCCCAACATACGACTACGTTTGTGGGTTCTGTCATCATTGACAATGATGCCCCAGTCATGCAAGGTGGGGTTGTCAACGCCAAAATCAATGGGGTCAAAACTGCGCTCAGCAATAACACCACCATTACACGCACCAACGACCTCGATTTACATGTGGCGTGGTCAAGCCTCACCGATCGGGTGGCGGTCGCATTAACCCAATTCGAATACACCAAACAAACCATTACGAGCACGGTATTTGTGAGTACGACGCAGATACTAGGTGCGCGGACACCCGCAATCGCTGCCCCCGAAGGGAGTCGAATTGTTCCCAATATGCGCCTCCGTGACACCATGGGCAATGAAGGGGTGGTGCCACTCTCTGTCGTCTATGTAGATAGTGCAGTTACCCCCGATTACACCCAGATTAGTAGTAATGCGAACGATGTATATCGCGGTTGGTTGCAAAACGGCTGTGCGGCACTGGGGCAGAGCCCCGATCAAACGCAGCGCTTTGCGACGACTTGGGATGCTAATGCGTTGCGTCTGAATTGGCAGGGGAGCGATTGGACTGTCGATGGGGATTTGTTTGTCTATTTGGATACCGTCGCTGGTGGCACGATTACCCCCTATATTCCAAGTAAATTCAATCGGGTATTGAGTGATCAAGTTACCACTGGCGATGCATTTGTGACCCTCCCTATCGATATGGCCGGGCGCACATCAGCCGCGGGTACACTTAGCCTCTTTATGAATAAATGGCAACAACAGTTCCGTGATGTGCTACGTGACGGCCGGTCGAATAACGCCGTGGAAGGTGCTGATTACGTAATTTATATGGGGCGTAACGACACGATTGCCGTGTTGCGTTGGGATAGTGGGAGTGATGCGTGGGTGGCAGTTAACGAATCCCCCATCATGAAATATAGTGTGGTAAACAATATCAAGCAGACCGATATTCGGGTGCTGTTTAGCACGATTGGCTATAGCGTGGGGAGCCCAGTGGGGATGGTAGCCTTTGCCAGTAAAGAAGATTACTTGCTCCCGTGGGCCACCTTCCCTGCCAATAACCCTACCAAGAATAGCTTGGGGACAAACAAAATCACCATAACCCCCTTGCTGAATGGATATAGTTGGGCATCACTCGGTAGCGGGGTATGTCCGCGTACCGCCGCCCGCAATCCCGATACCACCCAAGTGCTGGCCAGTCTGGCGAGTAATCCAAGTGGGGTGTCAACACGCGCCGTCAATGATGTGTTTGTGAATACCCAGCCAGATGTGATTGCCGAAGCGATTAATCAGACGAGTGATATGTGTGCCCAATTGGCGACTGATCCGTGGTGCAAAACTGTTAGCCAGCTTGCTGATACTGCCGCTGCAGGCGCGGCACTTATCCCCCAATTGACAAATGATTTGGTGACGCAACAGGCCCCGGTGATTGGCAAAAACTCGTTGATTACCTATACGTTGCAATTACAAAATCAGAGCGATAAACCGACCAAACGCATGTATGGAATTGTGCGAACCTATGGGGGGATTTGGCTAACCGGAGCGATTAATCCCAATGCGACGAATGGGGTGTATGACGGTGGGCGCTATGAT
>CAISXI010000252.1 GCA_903889425.1 uncultured Roseiflexaceae bacterium
GCGACGATCCCCGGACGATGGACCGCGACGATCCGTGCCGGCGATGGGTCGCGACGATCCCCGGGCGATGGACCGCGATGATCCCCGGGCGATGGACCGCGACGATCCCCGGGCGATGGGTCGCGACGATCCGTGCCGGCGATGGACCGCGACGATCCCCGGGCGATGGACCGCGACGATCCCCGGGCGATGGGCGAATAGCGGCGAATAAATTCGCCGACATGATTCGCCCCTACTCCCTCGTGTTATAATCGTCGCGCGACCATGACGCCTACATATACTGCGCACAGCGTGCGTCGGAGCATACATGACAACTACAACCGATACTCCCTTGCCGTGGCGCCAACGCTTCGGCCATTGGCTGAGCCAAAGCCGTGAAGCGGTCCGCACTATTCCGTCTGCCTTCAAAATTATTTATTCGGCTGACCGCGTTGGCACAAGTATTTTAATTTTCAGCACTGCGGTAAGTGCGATAATCCCCGCCATCCAAGCCTATGCAGGTGGCCAAATCATCGATAGCGTTGCAAAAGGGATTGCCCTGCATGATGCCATGCTGGCGTTTAACACTAGCCTGCATTGGATTTTGATTGAATTTGGGCTGATTGTGTTGACGTTTGTGATTGGGCAACTACGCAGCTTTGCCGAACACACCATCAACGCCCAGTTATCGTTTTATATTGCCACCCAAATGATGCAAAAATCGGTCGAACTCGACATCCAATACTTCGAAGATCCGACGTTTTATGACAGCCTGCAAAACGCCCGCCGCCAAGCCGAATTCCGGGCCATGGCGCTCGTCACCGGAGTCTTTACGATTGTGCAACAGGCGGTCACCCTCACATCGTTTTTGGTGTTGGTAATCAGCTTCCAGCCATGGATTGCCGTCGTGCTGTTTGGGGCCACGATTCCGGCATTTATCGCACAGGGGCGCTATAGCCGATTGTTCTTTCGCTTGCTGACCCGACGCGCCCCGGAGTTTCGGCAGCTCCGCTACCTCGAAGAATTAGTCACTAGCGACAAAACCATCAAAGAAGTACGCTTGTTTGGCTTGGGCAAATCGATTATCAACCGGTATACCACCACCTTCATGCAATACTTCCACGAAGATATCGCCATCGCCCGCCGCCAATCATTGCTGGGCACGGTATGGGGCTTGATTTCAACAGCGAGTTTTTATGTGTCGTATGGCTGGGTGGTGTGGATTGCATTGTCGGGCAATCTGACCCTCGGCGGGCTGACGTTTTATACGGCGATTTTGCGCCAAAGCCAGACCACCTTCCAAGGATTGTTCAATAGCGTCAATTTCATTTTCGAAAACGGCTTGTTTATGACGCAATTACTCGATTTCATGGCATTACAACCCATCATGTCCCAAACCAAAAACCCGATTGCCATGCCCAACCCGTTGGTGGACGGTATCACCTTCCACGACGTGTCGTTCAAATATCCAGGGCGGGACGAATGGACCCTCCGCCATATCGATTTGCACATCAAGGCTGGCGAGACGTTGGCACTGGTGGGGCTGAATGGTGCGGGCAAAACGACACTGGTCAAATTGATTACCCGGCTCTATGATCCGACCGAAGGCAAAATCACTATCGATGGCATCGATTTACGTGATTTCGCCCAAGAAGAACTGCATAAACGCATCGGCGTCATCTTCCAAGATTTTGTGCGCTATCAAATGACCCTCAAAGACAACATTGGCTTTGGCAACATCGAACGCATGGATGACATCGCCCGCATCACCCACGCCGCCGAAGATGGTGGCGCAGCCGAAATCGCCGCCCAGCTTGCCCACGGCTACGACACCACGTTGGGACGGCAATTCATGGATGGCCGCGAGTTGTCGGGTGGGCAATGGCAAAAAATAGCACTGAGTCGCGCCTTTATGCGTGACGGCGGCATTCTCATCCTCGATGAACCCACCGCGGCCCTCGATGCCCAGCGTGAACACGAAATCTTCCAGCACTTCCGTGAACTCACCCAAGACCGCACGGCCATCTTGATTTCACACCGCTTTAGTACGGTACGGATGGCCGACCGGATTGCAGTGTTGTCTGATGGCGCGATCGTCGAACTCGGCAGCCATGCCGAGCTGATTGCCAATCAGCAACGCTATGCTGAATTGTTCGAAATGCAAGCGAGTGGCTACCGTTAGGACGCCCAAAGTAAAACTCCCCAGCACCTCGTTTGTGGTGCTAGGGAGTTTTGCGTGATGACGACTACTTATTTTTTGAATTCGTAGATGGTAATTTGGCCTTGTTGGAATGCCACAGTCGCAATAGAATCAAACAACGCCAAGCCACCTTCGCCATAGACATCCCGTTCCGTCGGGCCGACATACACGTAGCGCACATGATATTTTTCGAGTAATGGTCGTACCGCTGCCTCGTCGCCACTACTATAGATGGTTCGCACATCTTGGTCGCGTGCACCGATTTGGTTTTTTGCTTCGAGATGACCACCACGCCATTGATCTTCGTGGCCAGGCCAGCCCATGACGGCCGGTAATCCCGTCGACGCAGATACGCCACCGAAGCCTTTGCCTTCGATATCGTACTGGCCACCAACCCCCTCGACAATCACCGAGCCAGCAGGCGCATTGTCACGGAGCCATGCAATCGATTCACGGCCACCTTCGGGGTTGTCACGGGGCGTGCGACCAGCGAGGTTGCCTGGCTGATCAACAAACAAGGCCTTGCCGACGGTAGCCGCCGGATAGACCAACGCCGCCAGCAAGATCGGAATGGTTGCGACACCCAACCCCACCCGCACCCAGCGGTGCCCCACCTGCCAGACATACCATGCGGAGAGCACGCCGGCCACACTCCAAATCACCCATACTTGATAATAAAACTTAAAGACGGTGTTCATGCGTGAACTAAATACATCACGCACATACACCACATCGACGGCAAGGCACAATAGTGCGGCAATTGCCGTCATCCCTAACCAAATTACTATCATTGGCGCCATATCGGTGCGCGTAAAAATCATATACAACGCCAAGACCGTTAACGGAATGGCGGTAATACTGACAAAACCAGTAAAGGCCCCAATCACCCCCACCACCAAGGTAACCGCCAGCATGATACGCTCTTGGTTGGTGCGGGTCATGCGCGCCACCGCAATCAAAATCGGCACCAAGAACAAGCCAAACATGATAAATAACCCGTGGAATTCGGTGCGGGCCGGGGCAGGTCCAAAGTAACGTGACAATGCCCCAATCACCGGGGTAGTCACCAATGGGTCAGCACCACCAACGAGTGAATGATACGACAAATGGAATGGCAAATACCAGGCATATGAGGCCGCCGCAACAATCCCGATTTCGATTGCGATATCCTTCCATGCCACGGCATTACGCAAACCATACCAGACCACTGCACCCACATACAACAGCATGTAGGTTGGGTAATCCCAGCTATTGAGGGGATACAACAACCCCAACATTAGCGCCGGTAACACCAAATCGGGTGTTTTGCCACTTGCCCGCCGGAGCGCTAACGCCATCAGCAACAATACAAACGGCAGGGCCATGACGTGCGGGTGCATGTCGCCTAACCAAAACGAAAAAAACGGAAATTCGGTGATGGCGTAGCGTCGTTCTGTACTCCCGTTGTCAGATGCAATCGTATCCCAGACGGCGCGTGACGGATTCCACCAATTAAAGTCGGCCCACGTATCGCGTGGTGTCACACTCGTCGCACCATCGAAATCCCAGCCTTTGAAGGTTTGCGATAATTGGATCGGTTCACGACTGCCGAGGCCATTCCCAATCGCATGCCGAATGTCCGTTGATTCGAGTGCAAGTACCTCGGGTACTCCAGTCACGATTTGCAAAAAACCACCGAGATTACCCACCACTAATAATGCGACAACGGCCAACGTCGCCATCACTGGTGCTTCACCCCGGCTCAACGGACGCTCATTTGGGCGCCACTGCGTAATCACGGCAATGACGATACTCACCACTGCGGCCGCACTCATCCCTGCTGTGGTCGCCAAGGCTAAATTATACGAAACGACGGGATCTGCGGCGGTAAGCACTGCTGGAATCGCCGCCAATATATAGCCGGCATAATAATAATTAATCGTGAACCCGGACATCCATGGATCAAGCGGAGGAAAGCTGGGGCTATGCATCACACTATTAAAAAACGCATAGTCCATCGGGCGCTCAGTACCCCATGGATCAGGATTACGGCTACGAATAAAGACGACCATGGCCATCGCCAGTAAAAAAAAGACTTCACTGAGGGCCCAGGTGCGCCAATGCGCCCGGAGCCATGCGCGGTCGATCCCGCCAGACCGCCGCCACCCAATATAGCCAATCACCACCGCCGCAAATATTACCCCACCACCATTGAACGGCACCAAGCCCAGCATGGCGCAACTCCAGATACCAACCCCAATCAACACAAATCCTAAGGGGCGGGCGAGTCCCACCATGGCGGTAGGCATACTGCCAAACAAATACTTGACCCACGGCAACCCTACCGCCACACATACCCATGTGGCTAACCAATGGAGCAGTACTGCACTAACCATATTCATTCCTTCACCTATTGGAAACCCAGTTGGCGCAGGGTTCTCCTGCACCAACTGGGCTGGTATTACTTGGACAAACGATTCAAGCCGTCTTGGGCTTCATTACGGAGCCCAGAGTCCGCCGGGGCTTTGTCGAGATAGGCTTGATAATCGGCTTTGGCAGCATCATAATCACCGATGATTTCTTCAATCCGTGCCCGGGTAATATATAAGTCAAAGAAATCAGGGTATTTTGCGATTGCCGCAGTAGACTCTGTCAAGGCATCATCGATGAGATTGGCATTAATCAGTCCATTAATCAGCTTGTTGGCATTACCACCACCATCACTCGCCGCAAGTGCATCCCGATACGCCTTAATCGCTTGGTCATACAACCTAGCTTCCATGGCGGTATCACCTAACATGTGCAAAATCATCACATCACCGGGGTGGGATGCTTGATTCTGTGCCACAATTGCCGTTGCTTCTTCGTAGCGTTGCTGACGCCGATACCCATCGACCAAGGCAATCATCGCATCAACATTGGCAGGATCAGCCTCGAATTTCTTTTCGAGTTCGCTCAAATCCTCCGGTGGCGGTGCAGGTTCACTCGGGAAGGATATATTCGGTGCAGCCTGGTCACCATTCACCGATCCTTGGGGCGGGACTTGCACAATATTGGGTGATACTTGATAGATACTTGTCTCACCCGACTTATACACCTCACGGAGCGAACCAATCTGGGCAATCGCATCGGTGCCCTCTTTACCATAGGCAGCCCGTTCGATTGGGCCCACAATCACATAGCCCACGCGATAGCGTGACAACAACTTGGACTTTTGGTTGATATCGGTTGAGCGATAAAAATCAATTACGTCGGCGTCACGTTTGCCTACCAAGTCCCCGTTGCGTTGTTCACTTTCGTGAAGCGGACTGACTACGGTGGGGAAGCCCGTATTGGCGGCAATCCGCACGCCATAACCACGATAGAATTCAATACTCGATTGCATGATAACTGGCAGTCCTTTGACATTACTATTCAGCCATTGGATGGCATTGTAGTCAGGCAAGAACGGAATATCACGATCGTTCGTGTAATATGTCCCTGTTTTCATAAATGCGAGCCCGTCAAGTGTTGGTGCTTGATCAGCATTCATCCGATACGCCATCCGATTGGGCACCCCAATCAGCGTGAAGCTCGCACCCATCACCACCGGCACAATCATGGTTGCCGCCACCACCGGTAACAGTGCCCGATGCATTTGGCGCAAACGCTCCAACAGGGTAGGCAATAGCATCGCTATCCCCACACTCAAGAGTAGCCAGCTCTGTACCCCAAATTTAAACACCGTGTTCATGCGATACCAGTCGCCACCATCCATATGGTCACGGATATAAATGAGCTCCACCCCGAACGCCACCGCCCATGCCACAAAAATCAACCACAGCCCAAACCACAATTGATTGTCGGGTTGACGTTTAAGCAAAAACGGCACTAACAAGAGCATAAAGAGCGCCAACCAGATACGCGGATCACCCAGCCACGCCACAAGTGGCGTCGCCCATGGCCCCCACAACGACGCAGTAACACCAATCACAGCCAACAGCACCAACACGCTTGCAACAGCTATTTGCATCCAGCGCTTTTGCCAGGCAATCACCACCGCAGCCACAATCGCGGGTACCACAAACAATCCCCACACGGCCAACCATGGTGCCCATGGCGACGGCGTGATTACCTGAGTAATACCACCAATTTGCGGCACATATTGTTGGAAGAATGGTAAATAGCCGATATAGGCTACCGCGGCAATCACTGCCACTTGCACCACCGCCCACATCGCCAACCACGGCCGTGGCGATGTCCAGGCTCGCCGTACCAATACGCCACACAAAATCAAGACTGCCGTAGGTGCATCCCACGAATTAGTGATTGCAAGTGTGCCAATCACCATTGGCACAAATAGCCACCATGCACCGGAGAGACGTTTGAGCGTCAATGAATGCCATGCCAACGCCAACAAAAAGACGGCAAACGGCAAGGCAATTACATGCGCATGTAAATCGCCAAAGACAAAACTCCAGGCTGGGTATTCGTTGATGGTGTTGGGGATAACACGGGTTGAGCCCACAAACCAATCACCGAGTGCGCTAGTCATCCCCGTCAAACCTTGATTTTGGATAACATCAAAGACTTGCGTGAGTCCACGTGACCAACCGATTTCGAGGGCACTAGCGGGATTACCAATCACGCCGAGCACCAGCACCGCTACGGCTACTGCCCAGCGCTTGCGGGCTATCTGCCACAACAACGCCGCCACACCACTCATAAGCAACGCATACAGCGATGCAATCACGAGGTTATAACCGATTGCAGGAGCGACGCCCATCAAACGAATCGGCAATGACATCAAGACATAGCCGTAGTAGTAGTAATTAACCGTACCGCCACTAAAAAACGGTGAATAGGGCGGCATCACGGGGCTACGCAACACGGCATTGAGCAACCCAAACTCAAAGGGCTTTTCGCCGCCCCATGCCGAATGCCACAAATCGGGATTGACCATGCGAATCAGCACCATTAGCAAAAAGCTACCAGTGAAAATCGCCTCAAACACCGCAATCGTACGGATTTGGGACCGCAATGTGACCATCACATGCCGGAAGCCACGCTGGAGCGCCGGCACTACTTCACGCCAGTGAAACCACTCAACAACCATTGCATCATTCGATTTTTGACGCATGCCAATCCGGAATAACGCCCACAGGCTCAACTTCAATACCAATATAATCGCCACGATTAACCCGGTGGTGGAGTTATACATCAAGCGTGCACTCACCGGCAACCATAACGCATACCCGAGCACTAATAATCCGATGACCCGGGCCCAGACCCATTGCGTATCACCCAACCACAACGCCGGCAACAAGCCGAGCAATGCAATCAAGTACCACGCCAACAACCAGAGCACCACGATGACAATCGTATTTTGTAATGGATTCCAACCAGGACTTGTTACTTCGGGCAACTGGGCAGTTTCGACCGGCAACAGCGACTGCTGTACTAAGGGTGCCGGTGCAAATTTCGCCAACGTGCCTGTTTTGAGCACACCTGGGGCGTGATCCGCCACGGGGACTTGATAAATGACCGTTTCACCTACGCGGAATACTTCGGTGATTTTGCCATCGTTAGCGAGCTGTGTAAATGCGGTACCGGTTTGTGGCCCATACAAGGCTTTTTCCATACGGCCCACATAGACATATTCCACGCCATAATTCTGGATTTCGGCAAACGTTTTGGTGGCATCCACGTCGGCATACCAGCGTTGCACTGCGGCCTGACGCGCACCGAGGACTGCGCCCACATCAGTCACACTGCGCTGTTGGGTCTCGTGCCACGGCCAACCAATCAACGTCGGCAAGCCGGTATAATTGGCAATCCGGGCATCCCAACGATAGGCTTCGGCGTGTGCTTCGAGCAAAATCGGCACACCACGCACGTTATCGCGGATCCAGTTAATTCCGGCCACATCTTCACTGAAATCAAAATTCGTGCCGTTTTCGCTCCAAGTAGAATTGGGCGAGCTCATGAACGCTTCACCATTTAACGTCAAGGGGATAGTTCTGTCATAACGATCACCCAAACGCGCCGGTGTCGCAGTGGCAGGGTAGACAAATGCAGCAGCGACCAGCACCGCCGTCACCACTTGCCACCCCATTTTGAAGGCGGCGAGATATTTGCTCAGCAATTGCCAGACCCACGCCAAAACCACCGCACTACTAATCGCCCCAAACACCCACACCTGCATACCAAACTTAAAGACGCTGTTCATGCGCCCAATATCACCCTTGGCCACTAACACTTCGGTCAATGCCGAAATACCAAACATGGCCAAGACCATCACAATCGTAAAAATCGTCTCGAGCGAAATAGCTGGCAAACGTGCTTCTGAGCGCCGCTCGATTTCGTCAAATACCGGCAATTCCAGCTGAATCACGCGTGATTGTCCACGCCACAGGCTCGGCATCGTCAATACCCCGGTACGGGTCATGACCGCGACAATCAAGCCGACGATCAACATCATTGCACCGACTTCGACATACAACGCCGGCACCGCTCGCAAGACGCCCAATGCCAAGGCACCCACCACCACTGCGGCGCTTCCTAGGGCATATGGCGCCGACAACCAGCGCAACCGGATCAACAATAGCGTACCGGCACTAATCGCCGCATACATCCACATACCCGATAATTCAATCAACAAGGCGGTGGGCGTACGTGGTCCAGTCCACAATTCAAAGCCGGTATAGTCACTCGCAAACCATTGACTAAATGGCCAATTGACGATTTTGGCCGAAATCATTAGCACCGCAACGGCCACACCCAACCCAATCAGATGATTCAATAGATTGGAGCGGCGTTGTTCGTCACGCCACGCTACCAACAACAACGTCACAATCGCCATACCCACAATCGTGGGGTAATCCCACGTGTTGGTGGCATATGACACACCACTAATCAAGCCCAGCAACAATACCGGCACCAGTCGCTGTCGCCAGCGCGGCCATAGCTGCCGCACCCGCGTGCGCCGCCGTACCAACGCCAGCATCACACCCAATGCCGCCACCAACAACGGTAAGCCAATCATGTGGGCATGCAGGTCAGCAAACAAAAAGGTAAAGAAAGGGAATTCGTTAATTACCCCATCGCCGGTTTTGATTGACACAACCCGGGTTGCATCCCAGAACGCCCATTCTTCACGGCCACCACAGATTTGTTGGGCGGCGTATGACGTCCCTTTGTCACACGACTCGGGGGGGTTACTGCCCGTCCCAGGCAAAATCCAAATTGCATTGGACCAATTACCGGCCACCACCGTAAACAACGCCGCCAGCAATGCGCCTGCCAATTTACGGCGCTCACTTGTCGGTAATGCTTGTAACCACCAGCGCCACGCGCCAGCATAAATGGTGCGGAAGCTCCCTTGTAATGCCAAGGCGACACCCCACGCTCCCACCGCCGTCAACGCAAAAATCGTCGGCACCGCCAAATTGTAGGCCGTCGATGGCGCAATCCCCGTCATATGCACCAATACACCCAGCATCACAAAGCCAAAATAGTAGTAGTTGAGCATACCGCCCGCAAACCATGGGTCATACGGCGGGAACGCAGGACTACGCACCACCGCCGTCAAAAACGCCAGGTCCATTGGCTTTTCGCCGCCACGACCTGGATGCCACAAATCAGGATTACTGGCGCGTACCCACACAAATGCCAAAAAGGCCAGCACAAACACCATTTGGGTGGTGACAATCAACCAGCGCCGTTGTGCCCAAAAGCGCCGCCATGTCGCACGGTTGCGCCACCAACTTACTACGGCAGCAGCCACCCACAACAACGCCAATACCCACACCCCGACCCGGCCATAATTCAAGGCATGCACGGTGCCTGCCAACCAAATCACCCACGCAATAACCAACAATCCGAGTGTTTTGGCGATAGCAAAACCACCATCGGGCAACCAGCTCAAGGCCCGCCGGAGCAACACAAACGCTGCCAGACCCAATACTTCGATGGCCAACCACCACCACAACCACGGCATAGTAGTCGTAGTAAACGTACTAAAAAGCTCGTTCCATGAGGCAGCATTGCGATACGTGGGCCATTGCAAATCAGTGAAATGCAACGCCGTCATTGCTTTGCTAGCCCGGATGGTGGGCATTTTGTAGACTTCTTCAAACACCACACCATGCAAAATCAACGCTTTGGTATTGGCGCTGTTGTAGCGGTCGGTTTTTTTGAAAATCAATACTCGGGGGTGGTCATAGACACTAAACGCCTCTTCGGCCCACGTCGCAGTAGGGAATTCGATGCCAAACAAGCGTGGCGATGAGCGATATTCGGCCACCAAATCAAACCCCAGCGAGCCATCAAACAGCGCTTTGTAATAATTAATCAACGCCGGATAGCGCATCACCAACCGCCCTGCCGTGTCGTAGACGCGGTTGCTACTCATGATGATGTAATCAACATTATCGATTTGCTTGAGCATGCCTTTGTTTTCGGCAGTGCCATCACCAAAATATTTGTTTGGTTCGTCTTCACCATAAACGGGGAAGGCCTCGCCGGGGAACTGATCGGCACCACGGCCATCAAGCCCTAACGGCAACCCATCATCCCATGATTCAGAGCTAATCACCGAGCCGGTAGGAATATTGGCATAAATCCAACGCGAGGCCGCCACTCGGGTGTGTTCTTCGGTATACATCCGTGAGAACGCAAAGCCCCACGCCAACGCCCCAGTCACTACAATCAACGCCGGCACCACCGCCATAAAGGCAATCCCACGCGCCGTCGTCAACGCCCGGGGGCGGTGGAGCTCGGGGTCACCTGGGTGCCACATCCACTGCATGACTTTGTCAAAAAGTACTCGCCGATAACTGGCCAAATGCACCACCAGCCAGGCCGCAAAAATCGTCAACATGCCATATACCGGCAGGTAATAGCGCATCGACATCAAAAACAAGCCACCCTGCCAGCCAAAATAAAACAACACCCATGTCCACGGGATGAGATGGGCAATCATGCGCCGGCGCAACAAATACCAGCCAGCTACGATAAACCCTAGCCAGGCCGCAATCCCCAACGGTGCACCCATACCTGCCAGCACCATATTGGACAAGGCAAATACATAGCGGGGGCGAGCAGCCCATTGTTGGGTCGGTGGCCAATCGACTTCACCCGACGCAAATCGGCTAATATCTGACATGCTCTGCAAAAAACGATCGTCAGGGCGAATATCAAAATAGCCCTTGCCTTGGAACAGATTGTCGATGCTCAACCCAATACTGCCTAATTTGTCGCTCAAAATCGGGCGCGCTTCGCTCCCAGGCATCGTACCGGCAAACATATCGGGACCCAATGTGCGGGCGGCAAACAGCGTCAATATCCCCCACATCACCACCAAGAGCACTTCACGAATCATGGCACGGCGATTATCGTTGCTATAGGCCCGATAAAACCGCGTCGCAACGGCCACCAATACGGCGAGTGCCACTGTCGCCAAGGTGATACGACAGGCAATCGCTGCGCCCACACCCACCGCCGCACCAATATAGTCGTACCATGCCCCACGTTGTACGATGCGTACCGCAAAGTAAATCGTCAGCAAAATAAAGGTAGTACTCGTGGCATCGACCGTGAAAAAATGTGCCTGTTGAATCAAAAACGCCGTACCTGCGGTCATCAGTGCCGCAAGGTAGGCGACTTTTTCGCCATATAAGCGCCGTGCAATCGCAAAAATCAATAGTATCGACAGCAAATCAAAAAACGCCGATAATGAGCGACCAACTTTGTGAATTTCGCCGGTATAGTCGACCCCGTCAGGGTTGATAAGTTTGCGCACACTATTGGGGATTGCTTTGGCAATCGTGTATTCGGGGTTTGACCCATCGCCATAACTGGTGGGAGTCGTCAACCGTGGCGACATCCGTTCCGGCGACGTTAACGCTACCGCCACAAACCGCGTCATCGTATGCGGCAACATGCCATACACAAAAAACTTGTAGTTCCCGTTACGTGGATTGAGTGGCGTGTTGCTCGAATCAATAAATTGATGAAACGAGTTGGGTAAATCGATTTGGGATGCGACTTCTGTCAAAAATCGTTCGTCGGGATGCAAGCGAGACGACGGCTCGTCCCAGCTGTACAACCCATTCAAACGAAAATACGCCCCAATCAACACAATCACCACCAACAACATCACTCGCGGACCTTGTCGACGCACATACTGCAACATATTCATCAAAAATCCTTATGCGTTGCTCACACAACAGAACATCACATGGTCACCCTACTGATGACAATGTCAAACGAATTTTCTTGTGTGTCCTGAACTATCAAACCTCACTGATTATGCACCTATTATAGCCCATATTTTTCGAACAAAAATACACAATATACTGGTGAAAGGTACGATAAACACACAGAAATATTCACATTTCATTCATATCTCGCAACTCAAATCGCAATTTACACGCTACGCCAACATCGTATTACATTGCACGGGTTTATTCGGTAAATACGCCGGACTTTTTTATAGAACAATTAAGCCCACTACGAGAAAATCACCGGATGGCTATGGTATGATTACATTGATTGTGAAATATCCAATTGTTGGTGTCATAATCAAAATATCGGTATTTTTTGATTCTGTTTTATTGCGAGAGGCCGCATGCACATTGTAATTACGGGTGGTGCAGGGTTCATTGGTGCGAATCTGACAGCAGCCCTCATCAACGATGGCTACCGTGTAACCATTTACGACAATTTATCCCGTCCTGGGGCAGCACACAATCTGGCGTGGCTGACGCGACGCTTCGGAGATGAGCGTGTGGTACTGCGCCGAGGCGATATTCGTGATGCCGATGGCACCGCCCAAGCCTTGGCAGATGCCGATGCCATCATCCACTTGGCAGGTCAAGTGGCAGTCACCACATCTGTGGCCAATCCCCGTGAAGATTTCGACATCAATGCCCTTGGCACCTTTAACGTGCTCGAAGCAGCCCGGGCATCAGGGCGCAACCCCATCCTGCTCTATTCTTCTACCAACAAAGTCTATGGCGGCATGGATGATATTGTCGTCGTCGAAGACGACACCCGCTACCGCTACCGCGACCTGCCCCGGGGTGCCACCGAAGCGCAACCACTCGACTTCCATTCGCCCTATGGCTGCTCCAAAGGCACCGGCGACCAATACGTGCGTGACTACCACCGCATCTATGATTTGCGCACCGTGGTATTCCGCCAATCAGCCATCTATGGTCCCCGCCAATTCGGCGTCGAAGACCAAGGCTGGGCCGCCCACTTCATCATTGCCACCCAATTCGGCCGGCCACTCAGCATTTATGGTGATGGCAAACAAGTACGCGACTTGCTCTATGTCGACGACCTCGTCGACGCCTATCGCAGTGCTATTTTGCGCATTGACCATGTCGCCGGCGAGATTTTCAATATTGGGGGCGG
This sequence comes from uncultured Roseiflexaceae bacterium, assembly GCA_903889425.1. Taxonomy (GTDB): domain Bacteria; phylum Chloroflexota; class Chloroflexia; order Chloroflexales; family Roseiflexaceae; genus UBA965. The sequence goes on from CAISXI010000252.1 coordinate 13,559, forward strand.
CCCCGACAACACCATCTCGATTTGGCGGGAATTTCACCCCCACCTCGATCGCCTCAACGGCGCACCAGTCGTCACACCGCGCTTTGCCGATTGGCGCCCAGGTGATCAACGGGTCTGCATTTTGAATGTCGACAAAGCCCAAAAAGCCTTGGAGTGGGCGCCCAAAGTCAGTATTACCGCCGGCATCGAGCGCTTGTGGCAATGGGTCGCAGAAAGCCGTAGCGAAATCGAAGGACGCTAACTGTCATGCGTGTACTCATCGCACTTACCTACTATCGTCCCTACACCAGCGGACTCACCATCTATGCCGAGCGTCTCGCCATTGGGTTGGCTGCCCGTGGTCACTACGTCACCGTGTTGACCGCGCAATACGACTCGAGCCTACCCACCCACGAAGTACTCAATGGCGTCAATGTCATTCGCATCCCCGTGGCTGCCCGCGTCAGCAAAGGGGTCTTGATGCCCACCTATGGCATCGAAGCCACCAAACTCGCCCTCAGTCATGACGTGCTTAGCCTGCATCTGCCCCAATTCGACGCCCCAGGTCTGGCTTTCCGTGGCCGCATCCTCGGCAAACCCGTGGTATTAACCTATCACTGCGACCTACAACTTCCTCCAGGCTGGTTTAATCGCGTAGTCGATCGGGTGGTGCAATTCCAAAACGCCATGGCTGGCCGGTTGTCGACACGCGTCGTCGCCTATACCGAGGATTTTGCCACCCACTCACCCTATCTCACCCGTTTCCGTGACAAAGTTACCATTATCCCACCACCCGTCGAAGTAATGGAGACGACAGACGCCGATGTGGCCGAATTCCGGCAACGCTACAATCTCACCGGCCCAGTGATTGGCATGGCTGCCCGTTTGGCCGCCGAAAAAGGGGTCGAGGTGTTGCTCGACGCCTTGCCAAAAATCATCGCCCGCTACCCCGATGCCCGGGTATTGTTTGCCGGACCATTTGAGCAAGTGCTGGGCGAAGAAGCCTACGCCCAACGCCTAGCACCACTCTTTGCCCAATACAAACATAACTGGACGTTCCTCGGCACACTCAATCAACGTGAGTTGGCTACGTTTTTCAAGGCCTGTGACGTCATCACCGTCCCCAGCCTCAATTCCACCGAATCTTTTGGACTCGTACAAGTCGAAGCAATGCTCCTCGGCACCCCCTCGGTTGCCAGTAATCTCCCCGGTGTGCGCCAACCACCCACCCAAACCGGGATGGGACTAGTCGTGCCGATAGGTGATGGTGATGCGCTCGCTGACGCCTTATTGACAATCATTGCTGACCCACAGCGCTTCCAGCGTAGCCGCGCCGAGGTCGAAGCACGCTTTAGTACCGCCAAAACCATTGATGCCTACGAAGCCCTTTTTCATCAACTTACCACAAGGAAATAAGCAGATGACCACTCCTACACCTACCCGCGATTACCTCATTCCCCATTTGATGACGTTGCCCCCCCACCGTGTCATGATCCGCATGATCGAAGCCCGTCTGTTCGCCGAAACAGCCCCCGATATGCCCGAACCTATCCTCGACGTGGGCAGTGGTGACGGCACATTCGCCGAAATCGCCTTCCCTGGCAAAACCATCTACGGCATCGACCCCATCAAAAGCGATACCCACGAAGCCTATGGGCGCAACGTGTATCGCGGCTTGAGCGTTGCCGATGGCAAACACTTGCCCTTCCCCGACAACACTTTTGAAGCAGCCTTTAGCAATTGTGTGCTCGAGCATGTCTTGCCCCTCAAAGAAACGTTGTCAGAGACCTTCCGCACCCTCAAACCCGGTGCATCGTTTATTGCCTCAGTGGTGGGTAATCGCTTCCCCGAACAATTGTTGGGCACCAAGATTCTCAACTTCCTCGGGCTCGACGGCATGATCTATGGCCGCTGGTTCAACAAAGTCTCGGTGCACCGCAACACCTTGAGCCGCGAAGAATGGGGCAAACGCTTCAATGATGCCGGCTTCGAAGTGGTGTCGTGTCGCCCTTACTTCAGCGACGCCGCCTTGCCGTTGTTTGATTTGAGCCACTACATTGCGGCGCCATCATTGCTTACCCGCAAGTTGTTGGGACGCTGGATTATCGCCGCCCCCTTTACCATCAATTGGTTGTGGGAGCCGATTTTGCGCCCGCTCTACAACGCCCCAGCCCCGGCTGATTCGCCCTACTACTTCTTTATTTTGCGCAAACCAACGGTCTAATCACCGC
>CAISXI010000253.1 GCA_903889425.1 uncultured Roseiflexaceae bacterium
CGTTGTTAATCGGACCGTTGTTGGTGTGGGCGTTACAAACGTTTTTGTAGGCTACACTGCAAAACCCCCGTGTGGTGCAGATGCGCCACACGGGGATTTTGTTTTGGCCATGATTAATCGCCGAACTGAATGCCTTGGGCCAACGGCAAGCTGTTGCCCCAATTGATGGTATTGGTCTGGCGGCGCATATAGGCCCGCCATGCGTCACTACCGCTTTCACGACCGCCGCCGGTTTCTTTTTCGCCACCAAATGCACCACCGATTTCGGCGCCACTGGTGCCAATATTGACGTTGGCAATCCCACAATCGCTACCGCCGTGTGACAAGAACAATTCGGCTTCACGCATGCTATCCGTGAAAATAGCACTGCTCAAACCTTGGGCTACGTCGTTGTGCATGGCAATCGCTTGTTCGATGGTCGCGTAGCTCATGATATACAAAATCGGCGCAAAGGTTTCTTCGCAGACGACGTCGATTTGTTTGGGCATACGCACAATCGTTGGCTCAACAAAGTTGGCGCCGATGTCGGGGCGGGCCTTGCCTCCCACGAGCACTTGACCACCACCAGCCTGAGCCCGCTCGATAGCCGCCATCATCGATGTCACCGCTGCGGTGGTTGCCAATGGCCCAACCAAGGTACCGGCGTCGAGTGGGTTCCCAATCGGCACGCTAGCGTAGGCTTTGACGAGGCGTTGGCACAATGATTCGACGACACTTTCGTGGACAATCAAGCGCCGGGTGGTGGTACAACGCTGACCAGCAGTACCCACTGCGCCAAACAACACCGCCCGCATCGTCATGTCGAGGTCAGCATTGGCAGTGACGATAATGGCGTTGTTGCCACCCAATTCGAGGATTGATTTACCAAAGCGACCGGCGACGGTTTGAGCCACTTTGCGCCCGGTACGGGTGCTACCGGTAAACGAAATCAAGGGCAAGCGGGAGTCTTCGGACATCCGTTGGCCAATTACGGCACCGTTACCGACCGCCAAAGTAAAGACACCGGTCACGCCGTGCGCGGTCATGACGCGATTGGCGAGGTGTTGTACGGCCACGGCGGTCAACGGCACCAGCTCAGATGGCTTCCAGACGTTGGTATCACCACATACCGCAGCGATGGCGGCATTCCAGCTCCAGACTGCCACTGGGAAGTTGAAGGCCGAGATAATACCGATGGGGCCGAGGGGATGCCATTGTTCGTACATGCGATGTTGGGGGCGCTCGCTGTGCATGGTCAAGCCGTATAATTGGCGGCTAAGGCCCACTGCGAAATCGCAGATGTCGATCATTTCTTGGACTTCACCCAACCCTTCGGGGCGAATTTTGCCCATTTCGAGGGCCACGAGCTCACCGAGTGGTTCTTTGTATTCACGGAGCAAATTCCCCAAATCGCGAATCATTTCGCCACGTTTGGGGGCCGGCACATTGCGCCACGTGGCAAATGCGACTTGGGCGGCGGCGACGGTGGCGTCGTAGCTGGCTATATCGGCTGATTGGACATAGGCGATGACTTCGCCGGTGGCTGGGTCATAGCTGGGGATCCATTCGCCACTGGTTTGGAGCCATTCGGGGCCGCTACAGGTACCGAGATTGCGTTCATTCAAATTTAGGGCGCGTAACAGTGCTTCAGTTCGGGCAGACATGGTTACTCCTTTGATACGGGTATCACCGTCTTATTGTACGGTTTTTTTAGCGCAATTGGAATGATTCCACTGCAGATACGATATCGCTATAAATTTTGCCTTGGCCTTTGCCCGTCGACGCCCGCCAATTGGTGGCAGCTTTGCGGATTTGGCGCCCAAACAAGGTACGCACATAAGGGCTGAGGATAACCAAATCGACAGTGGGGATGCGCCGTTCGATACGGGCAGCTTCGTCACCCCAATTCGAGCGCCAGCCAATCAATTCCCACTCCACATGAATGTGGGGGTGGGTGATGGCGAGTTTGACCACAATTTCATCTTTAAAACTTTGCTGGGTTTCGTTGCCACCCACATACAAAACCCGACAAGGCTCCGTGGCACGCCGTGTGCGCGCCCCTGGACCTTGGACAATTTGGGTATACTGCGCGATGGCACTGTAATGGAGTTGCTCAAGCCAGGCATAAATGGCTTGGGCTTGGGGGATTTCTTGGCGCCCAAGGAAGATGTTGAGGAGTTGCACCAATAACGAAATTGCCTCTTCGCTTTGTCCTGACATGAACAGCAACTGTGCCCGCAAGTAGAGTACGTCTGTTTCATCCCACAAACGCAAGATATCGTCGCTATATTCAATAAACAGTTGGTTGACCAACGGGGCATAGTCGCTATAGCTGGTACTATGCATTTCGAATAATTCCAGTACAAAATCAGCAGCGTCACCATGTTGATTGGCCAATACAATTTGCCAGGCATTGGTGAGATGATCGTATTTTTCGGCACGACTCAGGTTGTTGTATTTCGTGGAGCCAAAAAAGTAGCGGCGCCAGATTTCATTGGGTTGTTCAAATACTTCTGCGATGCTACAGAGATCATAGATATCGACATCACGGTAATTAAACAAATGGATCATGATGACCCGACCCGTTTCAGAGTGGACTTTGTTGACATCACGGAATATGTTGAGCCAATGCTTTAATGGAAAAAAGATTTGTGAGCGAAACACGACGTCTAATTCATCACGAAAAAGAGAAATTTCGCTGAGTTGTATTTGTTGGGACCACGTCCGGATTTTGAGGAACAACAACCAATCATACAAATCACGCACCTTATAGGCGCTCAATTGGCGTTCCATCCCGATTTGGGCCATACGGAAAGAATCGAGCGCCATGAGATAATCGCCATCACCAAACGCCAACAACCCCAAGACAAATTGGGCGTTGGTATCATCGCCCACACCCGATTGCACACCCCGTTCGAAATGGTCGCGTTGAGCGCGGATGGCCGGGATGATGACTTTGAAGTCATGATTATCACTAGGCAACAACGCATCAAGCCCGGGGAAATTCGCAAGTGCCATACCGATATCGGCGTGGGTCTGTGCGATTTCGCTAAACTCGGGCATTGCAATGGCTTGTTGAAATAACTCGCTGGCTTGGTGAAATTGTTTTTTGCGGCGAAAATACTGACCACGTTTGCGCAAACACCGGCCATATAAATTACCACGTAGCCCTGCATCGTCGAGTTGGGTAATCAGCAGTTGCAAGATACGATCTGCTTGGGGTAATTGGGTGCCGTTACGCACCAAATCAGCCGTAACTTGATAAATCACCATGGCCACGCTATCGGGATGTTCCGCATGGGTCAGGTAGGGCACGCTACTATGCGCCATGACATCAGCGATATCATCATATGCGCGGTAGGCAATCAATGCAGGCATCAACGTGTACAGCACTTGTAAATCCGCTGACGGGATGTTTTTGAGCAAGAGTTGCCATAGCGGTGCATTACGTGCGATGACGCCAGCCACGGCATCGCCATTATCACGATGACACCCCATCACATACCCAAAAAAAGCCCAGGCTTGGCCAATTTGGGTTTGTTGTTTTTCGATGGTGAATTTGACCGTTGATAAGCCTTGATAATAGCCAATATGATAAAAATAGGGTACCGAATTACTATTGAGGCGCAATAATTCCTGCAAGGCCTCGCGCATCGATTCGTGGGACAATGCGCCTTTGATATGGGCACAACAATCTTCGATGGCCCGATTGATTAAATATTGTAGCGCCCCAAAACTTGCAGGTACGGTGGCCAGGGCTGGTGGGGTGGGGGGCATCACTGGCCGTGGGGGGAGTGGTTTAACCGGTGCCGGAGCGACAACCGGGCGGAGCGGTGGTGTCCGTACCAGATCCTGGGTGGGCGGAACAGGCACGTTTACGACGGGATCTGGAATCACGGGTGTCAGAATTTCTGGGATACTCCGGGCAGATTCAGGGATAGCACTCCGATCGCGGTACCACGTCAAATGGGCCTGCCAAATCGCTTCGTAGCGCTCGTCTGCAAATGCCTGATCGCGTCCTTCGCAATCTGCAAACATCGCAAACATAAACATACATGCGAGTGGTGATAATGCCTGTGTCGTCAAATAATCGACAACACGGAGATACCATTCCAGCGGATATTTCCCCTGCACAGGTTCTGGTTGATCGCCATTGGCAATGATTTGAATTTCACTAAACATCGTTGCATGCATAATCGTCAAATAACGGCGACAAATATCGTGCATAATCAATATCTGAGATTCACTCAACAGCACGACACGATCGATGCGCCAGTCAAGCGTTTTTTCGCTGATTGATTTTTGGCGGAAATTCAGTTTTTTGGCTAATAAATCATCATATGCATGTATTTTGGTGCGTTTATCGATGAGTTCTTTATTTAAAAAAAGCTGTTTGACCAAGCTACGCCGAATCGGCACATCTAGGGTATCCCAGTATATTTTGATGGCATTAGGAAGACCGATTGTATCACGCAGTGGTAAAAATGTCATGATAACCTCGATTTCTAAAAGAATAACGCAAAGATTAGTATAAAACTCTGATTGCTA
>CAISXI010000254.1 GCA_903889425.1 uncultured Roseiflexaceae bacterium
ACATGTACCAATTTAAACCGTATGTGACGCTGCACTACGACGCCCAAGTATCCAAACCATGAGATAAATAACTAGTCAATTGTATCTCAGCGACAAGCAATGATTTGGGCATGCCTATGTATCACAAACGATAATTTACCCTAGTATCGTCCGTGTAGTCACTGGGAGGCTCGTCGTTTCGTTTTTGCTCCATACCGGATAAGAGTTTCGCTTACATAGTGATTTCTACAGCAACGACGGTAATCGAACCACCAATCATTCATGATCCGCTTTGCCGAAAAAACGCCAGCGCAATCGCATGCGATATGGCTGGATGAACGGCCAGTTCATCAATGAATGCAGGCTAACCACTAATCCTGCAATAACCCAAAATAGGTTGGGAATGATACTCCAATACGCCCATGGCCGAAATTCCATAATTACTTCTTGCGTACCAACCGGTACACGCACCCCTTGATAGGCTTCATTTACCACCACCGTTGGTGCATCGTACCAACCGTCAGCCGCACGCACTCGCGCATACCACTGGGGATGAAATATTTGGCTAAACACGATAATACTTTCTTTGGTCGATTCTGCTACCGGCACCACAAATCGATCTCCTTGGTTTTCACTTTTTTGTAATTGGCGATTCGTCGTTGCCTTTGGCGTATCTATCCAATAATTAATCTCTTGTGCTGTTGCATCAATCCGGACATCACTGAGGGGCACTTGCAGACAACACCCCATGGTTGATGGTGTGGTATACACATAGAACGGAATAAACCCATCCGTACGCGCAGTCAAAGTAAGCGTGGAGTCAGTTAACGGTTTTTTGCTCACAATCGTACGGACATTAGCCAGCCACTGATCATTTTCTGGCATTGGCAGATTAATTTTACGCGTATATGGGTTATAGTAATCGTAGTTCACGCCAAATCGCTTCATTAATGCCACATAATATTTTGATTGGAGCGGATAATACCCACCAACCTGCGGAAGCCGTAACACCGCATTATAATTTAATCCAAAGGGGGTCAATTCGTTGTAGGTTGTCCGTGCATTGGACAATTCCCGATCAAGCTCATCCACCATTGCCAGCCGTTCACCTGGTTGTAGTGTTTGCCGAATCACATCTGTTGATGGCGATGTTTCAATAATTGCTTTAGTGGATTGCATCAATACCATCGGCTGTAACAACACTACTAATTGTAATGACAAAATCGCAAATACCATTGCCATCTTGAATCGTGGCGAATCAACCAGCGCCATGATAAATACACACCCCACCACAACGAGTTCGAATTGAACAAATAATGCCTCACCCATAAACACCCATTGAAAATTTGTATCTCGCGTAAACGTCATCATCGTCGCACTGATGATTAATGCCACACTCAGTCCCACCACCCCCAACAAAATTTTGGTGGTGCGCGCAAATGTGTCACTAATAAGTACCTGTAGCCCATACACAGCCAATATCATTTCGGGGATTTGGTGTCCCGCACCAAAAAACATCACAGCCCGTGACAATTGCGGTAAATGCAGTTGTGTATAGCCAAATATGAATGCGTCCCTGCTAAAACTAAATATCACCGCAATCACCACCCACACACTCCAACCCCACGTGTCGCGCCAGCGCCAAATCGCACCAATCATCATCAATATAAATACAAACAATGTCGTATATCCGCCCCGATACGGATATATTAGCGTTTTATAGTCAAGAATTGGAGTAAAAATATCTTTCAATAGATATGCCAATCCAACCCGAAATAAATCAGTCACGGTATAAAAGTACGGCATTATTTCATAAAAATAGTCAGCACTGACCGTTTGGCGTACGGTTGCTAATATTGCAGTTTGCATCGTATCAAGATAAACAGGAATAACCATACTAGCACCGAGCAGTACGGCGATTACGGCATACGACGCAAACCTCACCAATTGTGGCCGATTCGTGCGCAATTGCCACAATAAATACCCAAAATAACCAATCATCATATAGCCGCTATGGATAATCATTTGCTGATATCCCATGCAAAACAGTGAATAGACCGCAAATGTCAACAACAATGCCGATGACCAATGTGGTGTGGCCTGTAACCGGACAAGGCTATACAACAACGCAAGTGACCAACAGGTCGTCGCAATAAACGTCAGATACGTATTCCAATAAAAAAAGAACGGCGAGGCACTAATCAGATATGCGGCCAACAACGCCAACCCCGTGTGTTGTAATAGCCGCCGCACATACAACAGCGCAAAAACCCCAGCTAGATACGCATACAAGACAAAGTTGACCGTATAAAAAACAAACGGATTGTTGACCCATATCCGAAGTACCCAATTAAGCACATATGAAATACTCAACCCATTCAGTTGCG
>CAISXI010000255.1 GCA_903889425.1 uncultured Roseiflexaceae bacterium
ATGGGGAATTTGCGTGACATCACATCGTATCGAGTAAGGCGTCACGCATCAGTTCAAATGGGGGGGTAAGCCCTGTCCAATGATGAAACGCCAGCATTGCTTGGCGCGCTAACATCCCAATCCCATCGTAGCCTTGGGCGCCACACGCTTTGGCATCAGCCAAGAGTTGAGTGGGGCGATAGACCATATCATAGACGGTCATGTGATTGTTGAGGAAGCGGGCTGGGAGTGGGGTTTCGTTGCCATGCCACCCAAGGGTGGTTGCGTTGACGATGAGTTTCGCAGCGCCAATGATTTCTGCCAGGTCAGGGGCATCGGGGGTGGCAAAGGTCATAATGGGATCGGAATCAAGGGTATAGAGCACATCGGCGAGCAATTCTTCGGCGCGTTCGATGGTGCGATTAATGATGGTGATGCGGGCAGCGCCGGCATGTGCGAGGGCAAAGGCGGCTGCGCGGGCAGCGCCACTTGCGCCGAGGATGACCGTTTCGAGGCCATTGGGATTCAGGTGACAGACATCGGTGATTTCTTGGAGAAATGCGGGTGCGTCGGTATTGGTGCCACGGAGGCGGCCGTCGGGCAGGCGAATGATGGTATTGGCGGCCCCAATTTGGCTGGCAATATCATCGATTTCGTCGAGGAGTGGCAAGATTGCTAATTTGTGTGGCAACGTGACATTGGCGCCGTACATATGGGGGGCACGGAGTGAACTGATGCGATCGGGAAGTTCTGCAAGCGGAGTATGCCAGCGCTCGTATTGGGCTGGTAAGCCAAAGTACGCAAATGCGGCATTATGCATGGCAGGTGATTTACTATGAGCCACCGGATCACCGATTACTCCAGCAATACGTATGGGGGGTGTTGACATGAAAACTCCGGCGTTATGGTTGGCAGGTGAGATATTGTTGCTCAAATGCCAAGAATTCGTTGTAGCTACTTGCAAAGTTGTGTTTGCCGGGGGTCTCGCATGAGGCCACAAAATAGAGATAATTGGCAGTTGCATCGGGGCGAGCCGCGGCGCGTAATGCAGTTAGTCCTGGTGCGCTGATTGGTCCTGGGGGCAGTCCATTTTGGACGCGGGTATTGTACGGTCCTGGGGCTGCGTTGATTTGGTCGATGGTGAGATTATCGAGTTTGGGCCACCAATTGGCACTGGTGCCAAGGATGTATTGGACGGTGGGGTCAGATTGTAACTTGCCGCCGCCAGTTTCACCGGCGTTTTCGGGTTTGAGCCGATTCCAAAACACTGCAGACACCAATGCCATTTCGTCTTGGCGAGTGGCCTCGCGTTGGATAATCGAGGCCATCGTGACGATTTGATGCACGGTGGTATCGGGGACTTGGACTTCGCGTTCGATGGTGGCGTATTGTTCGTCGAAATGCCCCAACAGTAGTTCAACCACATCCGTGATACTCGCGGTTTCGTAGATGCGGTAGGTATCGGGAAAGAGGTACCCTTCGAGTGTTGCCCCTTCGGGGAGGCTACTCAGATAAATATGCCCTTTGCGGAAGCGATCTGCTGATGTGAAGGCACTGAGTGCAGTTTGTTGATCAACAGTCAGGATTCCTGCGTTACCAACCACCGCTGCGATTTCTTCGATACGCATACCTTCGATGAGCGTGATTTGGACTTCTTTGACCCGGCTTTGTTGTAACGCCACCATGACTTCATTCATGGTCATGTTTTGGCGTAACAAAAAATTACCGGCTTGTAATTTGCTGTCGAGCTGTTGCATGCGTGCTAATCCCACAAACAACAAGGGTTGGCGGATGATTTTTTGTTCGGCGAGGCGTGAGGCAATTGAGTATGTTGCCTCGCCTTGTGATACCACGAATTCGAGTGGAGTGTCGTCACTGCCACCGGGGCGACGAATTTCGGCAGAAACAAGCATGACCACCGCAGTAGCCACGATTGCAAGTATTGCCAACATCAAAAACACAACACGAAAAAAACGAACCACGACAGCACCTTTCGGCAATATCTACGGTGTAGGAGTAGCGGGTAATAATGGGTCAACGGTAGGCGCAACCTCAAGCGTCGCAGTTTCTACAATCGGGGCAACGGTTGGTTCTGCTACGGTGGTAGGTTCTGGTGTGGCAGTCATCGCCGGTATGCGGGTAGGCAATTGGATGTCTTCAATGGGCAGTGCTGTATCGGGTGCACTGACCAATGATTGATTAATCCACCCAGCGCCGTCACTCGAGCTAATCGAGGAGGTCGCGGAACGCTTGGCACCAAGTGCGATTTTGAACCACGTGCGATCGGGTGTGGTGGCCAAATAGATAATTTCATCACCGTCAACGACTTGACCGACCACGTTGTTGGTTTGAATGGCGGGTTGGCTGCGGACGTTGCCTGGATTGATAATCATGCCAGGCACGGTTTGGGCTACCCCTGGTGTCGGCGCTGCCGTATCAACAGTGGGGGTGATTTGTGGTTCGGGGATAATTGCGCCATCTTCGCTGGTGGTGGTTGCCGTTGGTTTGACCCCGATCGTGCTGACTTCACTGCGCACCCGTTCGAGTACATTCCAGGCTAACACGAGTGCCAACAACAATACGACAGTCGACACCGCCGTCTTGAGGATGTCCATTGCTTTGACAAACAAATTGCTGCCTTGCATCTGGTCAATTGCACTTTGGGCTACCCCGGCAATTGATTCCCCCCATGTCGTTTTGCTACGATCGTCACGAGCGATTTTGCGTAAGGCAAACAAGGCTCGCGTATTGCCGACAACAGATAATGAACGCACCACGCTCCAGCGCACATTGCTGTTGGGGTGGCTCAGTGCATCAATCAATGGTTGGGCCGCACGGCGGTCACCGATCTCGCCAAGGATTTCTGCAGCACGGTACGCAATTAACCAGGGTCCGTCAGGATTGAGGGCATTGAATAGCGCAGGAAGCGCTGCAGCGCCGAGCGACACCAATTCTTCGGGTGCATGTATGTGCGCCGGACTGTCCGGATCGCCGAGTGATTGCACGAGTGTGAGACAGCGATCATACACGACACCCGAGGTTGCAATGGGGGCAGTCTGGCCATACCCACTTACCGTGGTGGTCACGGTTTGCAACAACTTGTCGAGGTATGAGCTAGCGCTAGCACGGGTAGTACGATTTTTGAGTAAATCACGCTGACGAATTCGCAATTGGGTTGATTGGCTTGTTTCGGCGTTGGCACGGTCAGTGGTGCCTCGTCGAGGGTCGCGTGGGCGCGTATCTTGATCCATGCTGTCAACTCTATCCTACATACAGAGTGAAAATGTGAACACAACAAAGCATTACTGTGCAATTACATGCCATTGTAGCATTATCAATTACCGACCGTCAACGTTTGGTAATCGCGGTAATCAGCGTTTTTGCTGATAATCGACTGATTTGACCGTATTTTCTCGCGAATTCGGCGAAAGAGGTGCGCTGGTCCCCCGCGATGTAGGGTCGGATAGGTGGGGACACGCACGTACACCCCTTCACGCGCGCTCCGTCGTGGCGGTCCCCACGGCAACCTGGTCGTGATTTTGTGTGTGCAATCAAACTCACGGTACAATGAAATGCAAGGTGAACCGGTATACAAAGGATCGCAAATGCCTGGTTTTTTGGCTGATGCCGACCTGACGGCCAACCCGATTGAACTCCGCCGGCAACAAATCAGTGAGTATATCGATTTAACCAGTAGCAACCCCACCAGTAATGGGTTGCTCTTTCCTGGCGATATTTTGGCTGACGCCGCTGCGCCCTATTGGCAGACACGCCGCTACCAACCCAATCCCCGGGGCTTATTGCCCACCCGCCAGGCGATTGCCGATTATTATGCCCAGCGCACACCGGCACTTATCCTTGATCCCGAACAAGACATATTTGTCACCGCGAGTACTAGTGAAGCCTATGCCCTCTTGTTTGCCTTGCTGACCAATCCCGGCGATAACGTGCTCGCGCCGCAGATTTCTTACCCGCTGTTTGAATACTTGGCCGAAATGTTCCGCATCGAATTACGCAGCTACCCCCTCGACCCCCAGCGGGGCTGGCGCATCGACCCGTGGCAACTCGCCCGCCTGAGCGACGAGCGTACCCGCGCCGTGTTGATTGTATCGCCCCATAACCCCACCGGCATGGTGGTCAAGCAAGCGATTCCGGTATTGCAATGGTTGGGGTTGCCGATTATTTGTGACGAAGTTTTTGCTGAAATGCCCTACACCATCCCCCATGTCCCCCCGTTGGCTGCCTTGATGCCTCAACTGCCGGTGTTTACCCTCAATGGCATCTCAAAAATGTTTGCCTTGCCTGATCTAAAACTAGGCTGGGCGGTGGTGAATCCGCCGGCTCGTCAATACGCCGACCGCCTCGAAGTGCTCAATGATACCTTGCTCGGGGCCAATGCCTTGACCCAATTTATGTTGCCGACGATTATGCAGTGTGGCCACGAGTTTGTGGGGCAGCAACGGCAAGTGATTCAAAAAAATATCGCCACCGTCATGAATATGCTCGCCGATTTGGATTGTGTGCGGGTGCGTGCCCCTGACGCAGGGTATTATTTGTTTATCGAAGTGTTGACGACCCAAGACGAAGAAGCGGTGGTGCTCCAGTTGCTCGACGCCGGCGTCTTTGTGCATCCAGGGTTTTTCTTTGGTTATGACCAAGGCTGCTTTGTGGTGTTGTCTTGTTTGGTGGCCGAACCACGACTTTCGCTCGGTGTGCAACGCTTGATTGCGGGATTACGTCTGATAGTGGCGTCAGATTCCTAACGTAGCTTTTTGTTTTAAGGAAAAAAATGAGTAACGACCATTCCACTGCCGATGAACAACTCTTATTAGCCCCCCACGAAAGCCGCCCCTTTAACCGCACCGATACCTGGCGGGTATTGCGCATCATGAGTGAATTTGTGGCCGGCTTCGATGATTTGGCGACCCTTGGCCCGGCGGTGACGCTGTTTGGGTCGGCGCGCATCAAAAGTGACGACGACCTCTATCAAGCCACCGTCGATACGGCTCGTTTGATTGGTGAGGCCGGCTACGCCATTATTACTGGCGGTGGTCCCGGTGTGATGGAGGCTGGCAACCAAGGGGCACGTTTGGCGGGGGTGCCATCGATTGGGCTCAACATCGAATTGCCCTTTGAACAACACGTCAATCCCTATGTCAGCCAATCACTCGAGTTCCGGTACTTTTTTGTGCGCAAAACGATGCTAGTGAAATACGCCACGGCATTTGTTTTCTTCCCCGGCGGATTTGGCACCCTCGACGAGTTGTTTGAAGCGGTTACCTTGGTCCAGACGGGCAAAGTTCATAACTTTCCCATCATTTTGTACGATTCTCAGTATTGGCATGGGTTACTGCAATGGTTGCGCACCAATGCGGTGGAGCGCCGCATGTTGAGCGAAGCCGAATTAGCCCTCTTGCAGATTGTCGATACTCCCGCCGCCGTGCGCGATATTATCGTAGCGGCGACCGCCGATCATGTCGAGCGTGAGCAAGCTGCCCGTGATGAATTGGCGCGTGTCCATCGCCAAAAGTAGTTCGGTGCTACGGTGGTGGTGTGTTTATTGTTTGGATTCATCGGCGGTGATTTCATCGAGCAAATCGCTTTGCCAGCGCTCGAGCCAAGTGAGTGCGGCATGCAGGCGTGAGGGGGGCATGGCGCGGAGCGAATGAATCTGGAATACCCGCACCAACCCCACAAAAATTCCCAAGTAGTCGTTGCGTTTGCGCAAGGTGGCCGAGGTCATGGCGGTTTGGCGGGTCATTTGCACCAATTGGGTGGCACCGTCATCGCTGAGATGGGCGGCGGTTTGCGATTCGTGTTGGGCGATTTGGGCATCGAGTTCACGTTCGCCGAGCAGTTGATGGCGCGCCACGGCGGCGATTTCTTGGGCTTGCACATAGGCTTGGTCGAGGTTGTCTTGTTGATAGCGGGCGCCCACAAAGACATCTTGGGTGGTGGCGCCGTTGGGTTTGAATTGTTGCCACAACACCGACGCGACTTCGATTTGCCATTGGGCCAGCAGGCTCCCCGGTTTGCTGGGGAGCATACTCAACCACAACGGCACCAAATCGACCCGCAAGCAGAGCGCTGGTAGGCGATTGCCTTGCTCATCGTGAATCCACAGCGGCTTGAGCCCGGTCGCGAGTACGGGGATGCGCCTAATGGCGCGCTCGTAGCTAGTGGGGGCGAGGTCGAGGCTACGGAGCACGTGGCGCACGGGAATGTATTGTTGGTTGGGGTCAATTCCCAGCATGGTCAAAATGTCGGCAGTCGCATAGAATGACGTAGGAATGGTTGGCATACCGGCCTCCTTTGTGATGGTTGTAGCGCAGATGTTTGTGCAGTATTGTGCGCAAAACCATGCGTATGCTGATAATAACATGGTGGCTCACCTGTGGGGCTTGGTCCACCAAATTACCGGAGGAATAGTATGGCGCGTGTGCTTTATTTTGATTGTTTTTCGGGCATCAGTGGCGACATGACCCTCGGCGCCTTGTGTGACGTGGGCCTCGATGTGGGCGAATTGCGTACCATGCTGAATGGTCTGGCTGTGCCCGGTTGGCAGATCGAGGCCCGTGCCGAAATGCGCAGTTGGTTATCGGGCACGCAAATGTATGTCGAGGCCCCCGAGCAGACCACCCATCGCCATTTGCACGATGTCAATCAAATCATCATCAACGCCCAACTCCCCGCGCGAGTCAAACGTGATGCCTTGGCGATGTTTACCACGCTTGCCGAAGCCGAAGCCAAGGTGCATGGCGTCACCCCCAACGATGTCCACTTCCACGAAGTGGGCGCGCTCGATGCGATTGTCGATATTGTGGGGGTGGCGGCCGGACTCTATTTGTTGGGGATTGATAAAGTCTATGCCTCCCCATTGCCGTTGGGCAATGGCTGGGTACGGGCGGCGCATGGCGAATTGCCGGTGCCTGCCCCCGCCACGCTCAATATTTTGAGTGCGGTGCAAGCGCCGATTATCCCCGATGCCGCCACGTTTGAGTTGGTGACCCCCACGGGAGCAGCAATCGTGGCCACCTTGGCTGAATTCCGGCGCCCAGCCATGAATATCACCCGGGTGGGGTACGGTTTTGGTCGCAAAAAGAGTGAGCGTCCCAATGCCTTGCGGGTCTGGTTGGGCGATACGACCACTCCTGCTGACGCCGTCATCCAACTGGAATGCAACATTGACGATCAAACGGCCGAACAACTGGCATATGTGTGTGAGTTGTTGCTACACCAAGGGGCGCGTGATGTCTGGCAGACGCCGATTGTGATGAAAAAAGGGCGGGCCGCCGTCATGTTGTCGGTGCTATGCGACGAGCCTCACGAAGCGGCGCTGGTCGACACGCTGATGCGCCAAACCAGTACCCTCGGCATGCGCCGCCAAATCGTCGAGCGCCATGTAGCCGCGCGGGCATTTACGACGATTGTGACGCCCTATGGTGATATTCGTGTGAAGCACAAAACATGGCAAGGTGATGCGGTGGCGGCCGCCCCCGAATACGCTGATTGTGCCGCGGCTGCCCGCCAACACAATGTGTCAATTCAACAAATTTATACCGTAGTTCAAGCATTGTTAACACAACGATGATATATAGTAGGTTTTTTTCGTGTATACTACTTATTATCCAACTGTGTCTTAATGAAAAGGCAATGTGACCACGATGGTCGGCGATTGGCGCCAAGCCATTGTCATGTATGAGGAGGATTGACGTTGGAATTATTGCAAACAATCAAAAACCGCATCGCATTGGTATTCCCAGGCCAAGGATCGCAGTACGTGGGGATGGGGCGTTTGTTGTACAACGTTTCACCGGCGGCGCGGCGTATTTTTGATCGTGCAGATGAAGTCCTAGGATTTTCACTTACCACGCTCTGCTTTGAGGGACCGCAAAGCGAGCTCGATGATACGATAAATGCGCAACCAGCGATTTTGGCGGTGAGTATCGCCTGCCTCGATGCCTTGCGTGAGCGACTCAACCCCCTCGGTGTCAATATATTACCGGCCATGGTGGCTGGACATAGTCTCGGTGAGTTTACCGCCATGGTAGCCGCCGGCGCCCTCGAATTCGAAGAAGCCTTGTTGCTGGTGCGCGAACGCGGCCGCTTGATGAAAGAATCTGCGATCGAGCGTCCGGGTGGTATGGCAGCGGTGATTGGCTTGAACGAACAACAACTCCAAGCCGTGGTCGATGAATCACAATCCCACGGCGTGGTGACTATGGCGAACTCCAATTCCCCCGGCCAAACTGTGCTGTCGGGCGAAGTGGGGGCCTTGTTGTGGGCCATGGATTTGGCCAAAGCCCGCGGTGCCAAACTCGTACAACGCTTGGCCGTATCGATTGCCTCGCATTCGCCATTGATGCAACAAGCCTCAGTGCACTTTTCTGAATTGTTGAGCCATGTCAACATGCGCCCACCAATCGTGCCGTTGATTGCCAACATCAGCGCGCAAATGCTCAATTCGGTCGAAGAATTGCGCCACGAACTCAACGGTCAATTGACCCGCCCCGTGCAATGGACCAACAGCGTCCACACCATGGTCGAACACGGCGTCGAGACCTTCATCGAGCTTGGCCCCAAGCAAGTATTGACTGGCTTGATTCGCCGCATCAACAGCCAAGTACAAACCTTGAGCCTGTCTGATGTCGAAATCGTCAAACTTTTATATCCGTCAGAAAACGATGCTCCGGCATCGCTCACTGCCTAAACGAGGCTTAATATATGCGACGTGTGGTAATTACCGGAGTCGGTGCGGTGACGCCGTTAGGCAATGACATGGCCACCACTTGGCAGGCCTTGTGTGCCGGTCAGAGTGGTGTGCGCCCGATTACCCGATTTGATGCAAGTGGCTATGCCGTGCGGATTGCCGGCGAAGTCATAAACTTTGTGCTTGATGCGGCGGTTGACCCCCGTGAAGCTCGGCGCGCATCGCAACATGTGCGCTATGCCCTCAACGCCAGCCTCGAGGCGCTCCGCAACGCCCAACTCGATCCCACCACCATGGACCGTGAACGCCTTGGCGTGATTTACGGCACCGGTGCCGGTGGGATTGATTTGATTGGCGACAACGTCGAAATCCTGCGTGACAAAGGGACGCGGCGTGTCGCCCCTACCCTGATTGCCAACATGATTGACGATGCGGCGTCGGGCTATATCGCCATCCAAACTGGCGCCCTCGGCCCCAATATGGCGATTGTGGCGGCTTGTTCGACGGGTGGCCACAATATCGGCGAAGCCTTCGAAACCATTCGCCGTGATGACGCCGATGTGATTATTGCCGGCGGTGCCGAATCACCAATTGTGCCGGTGATAGTGTCGTCGTTTACCAATATGCGGGGCCTGGCTGGCGACAACGAAAACCCCACCGCGGCCTGTAAGCCGTTCGATTCCCGGCGTGACGGCTTCGTGCTCTC
>CAISXI010000256.1 GCA_903889425.1 uncultured Roseiflexaceae bacterium
CCCACTGTAGCATCGACATGGTGACATAATTGGGGACAATCACTACTTGACTGGGCACCATCAAGGCCGCCACAATCAACAAAAACGCCCCATCTTTGAGCCACTTGGGCGCCTTGGTAAACACCAGTGCATAGGAACAAAACAGCGCCAGAATCATTTTTGAAGCAGTGGCCGCAACTGTGGTAATCACACTATTGGCAAAGTAGCGCCCGAACGGTACGGCATTCCAGGCGGCCGGATAATTCATCAGCGTCGGTTGCTCAGGGAAAAACGTCCCTGGCATGCGATAAATCTCGTCGGTTTGCTTGAACGACGCAAATAGCATCCAAATCAACGGCAACCCGATCAAGATGACCACAATGGCCATGGCGATATAGGCCAACATTAGGGGCAGCGAAATGCGGGGACGGGTATTAGACGGCATTGTTGCGTGCTCCTACTTGTAATTGCAAAATGGTGAGTACGAGCATGATGACAAAAATAACCACCGTGAGTACCCCGGCCGGACCCGCTTCGAAGTTTACAAAGCCTCGTTCGTACAGGTTATAGACCAGCACATTGGTGGCGTTGATGGGGCCACCATTGGTCATGACTTTAATGATGTCAAACGATTGAAAGGCCCCCAAAATCCCGGTCACCACCACAAACAACAACATCGGTGCTAGGCTGGGGATGGTGATATACCACAAGCGCGCTCGCCGGCCGGCACCATCGATGGCGGCAGCTTCATACAAGGTATGGTCGATGCCTTGGAGACCAGCAATCAAAATCACGGCGCCATAGCCAGCCTGCTTCCAGACCATGGTGACGACAATCCCGACCATGGCCCAAAACGGGTCGGTATAAAACGAGGGGCTTTTGATGTCAAAGACCCGCAAAAACTGCGTGAGCATGCCGTAGCGATCATCGAGGATGTAATTAAACACCAAGGCGATGGCCGCACCTGACAGCAATGTGGGCAAAAAAACCACCCCGCGCGTCCATTCACGACCACGCAGGGGCAACGACAACAACAACGCCAACCCGAAAGCGCACAGTACCGTCAACGACACCGTGCTAAAGGTAAAAACGAACGTATTGCGCATGATTTGCCAGAACGTGCGGTCGTTAAACATGCGCACATAATTGCGGGCGCCCACAAATGTTTTGAACGGACTAATAAAATCCCACTGATACAGGCTCAGCTGAATGCCTTGGATGAGGGGATAAAAGGTAAAGGCACAAATTAAGGCGATGTTGAGTATGACAAACGCAACCAATGTGAGTGATTCACGGAGCAACGGGATTTGACGACGATTCATGCATACCTCCATTTATGACCCTTTTCAGTATGCCTAGTCTGTGTTATCAAATCATCAAATCGTGAGGCTCTCGTTGTTAATAGGCATCTAAATATCCGTGGCTGTCTGATTAATCAAAAATAATAACCTGTAATACACGTATAACAACAAAACCCCCCTGCATTAATAATGCACGGGGGTAAGCGACGCCCACAATTAGGCGGTGATAAGCGCTCGACGGGGGCGGCGGGTACGTTGGGCTCCTTGGGCGACGGCGGTACCGACGACCCCTACAATCAAAAGCGACCCCAGCATGTGGCCACCGCCGCCGTGACCGCCGTGACCAACCCGACCGGCGCGGGCGTCAGGGCGTTGCCCCAAATCCGTCGTCGCCACGGATGCGCGGCCAGCGATGCCGCCGCCGAGCAGGCTCATCCCGAGGTGGGCTACGCCCATCAAGGCAATTAGGACGGCGACAATGGAAAGATAGCGAAATAGTGTTTTCATCATTAGGCGTGATCACCACAATCATACTCATCACCTATGCAGAATGATTGTGGATTTGATACA
>CAISXI010000257.1 GCA_903889425.1 uncultured Roseiflexaceae bacterium
CATAATTTGGTATGATTGAGGTAATTTTTAGTCGTGCGCATGCACGTACACTTGCACTGCTTGTGAGGAGCACCCCATGGCTGCAGAACAATCAGCATCACCGAATACCGCACCCAAAGAAGCACTCACAATGCGGACGTTATTAGCACGCTCAATTGCACTAATGAAACCCGTAACGTGGTTCCCACCAACGATTGCGTTTATTTGTGGAACGATTGCATCCGGTACCACCAAATTTGAATTTACTACTGTGTCACAAATTGCCCTCGGCGCATTGATGGCAGGTCCGATTCTGTGTGGGTTGTCGCAAGTCATCAACGAATACTGCGACCGCGAAGTCGACGCCATCAATGAACCGCAACGGCCAATCCCTGCAGGGCTGGTCACCCACCGCCACGTATTTGTGACCATAGCAGTGCTCACCATCATTGGGCTGGCAATGTCGTTGTTTTTTGGGATGCAGGTGGTCTATATCACCCTCGTCGGCATGCTATTTGCCGTGATGTATAGCGCCGAGCCATTCCGTGCCAAGAAACTCGGCTGGATTGGTAATGCGCTGGTATCAATTTCATACGAAGGCTTACCGTGGATTGCAGGGCACTTAGCATTTGCCCAGATGACCGGTGGCAGTCTGCTCTTGGCGGGGCTCTATTCACTCGGCGCCCATGGCATTATGACCATTAATGACTTTAAAAGCATTGAAGGCGACCGCATGATGGGGATCAAGTCAATTCCTGCCCAAATGGGGGCAGACTGGGCGGCCATGAGTGCGGTGATAACGATTAATATTGCCTTAGTGATGGCGATTGTTTATATGTATCTCAGTGGCCATACCACATCCGCAATCATAATGTTTTTGCTGGCCTTAGGGCAAATCCCCACCCAGCGGAAGTTTTTGCAGATGACAGATCCCCGCGCACGGGCCATCTACTACAATGCCAGTGGTGTAATGATTTTTGTGCTTTGCATGATCGTATCGGCGGTGGGGATTCGTTCATAACGCCACAGGTACAGGTAACTTCATTAACGTTTATCTAGCCCCTATATACGGCAATCGCTGTATATAGGGGTAGTTGCTTTTTATCCACACAAACACTCCGAAATTTCATCGTATTACCGCAAAGATACAGATTTTGTATACCTATTGCATACTTTATAAAAAAACGATGGCGATTATAATCGTATGTATACACATTGCCACCCAAACCATTTAGGACACGCATGACGCTCCAATACACTCCCGAACAATTACGCTTACGCGACACCAGTATTTGGACCAAAGTCCAGGCCATACTGGCCCCGACCCAATTCGTTGCGTTTATTGTGAGTATGATTTTGGTATATCGTGCGTGGCAGAGTGGCACAGGGTACGACGTCGCCAACGTGAGTATTTTGATCAAAATCGCACTCTTGTGGGCGATTACGATTACGGGCATGATTTGGGAGAAAGAAATTTTTGGTCATTATTTTTTGGCCAAAGAATTCTACTGGGAAGACGTGGGAAATGCGGTGGCAATCGTAACCCACAATGTCTATTTTTTGGTGCGCTGGTGGGGATGGAGCGACGACGCAGTGATGGCGACCATGCTCTGCGCCTATGCAACGTACTTGATTAATTGCGCCCAGTTTATCCGCCGCGGGATTATGGCAGGGCAACAACGCCGCTTAGCAC
Source organism: uncultured Roseiflexaceae bacterium (assembly GCA_903889425.1). Lineage (GTDB taxonomy): Bacteria > Chloroflexota > Chloroflexia > Chloroflexales > Roseiflexaceae > UBA965. Next base: position 1,673 of record CAISXI010000257.1, read on the forward strand.
GACAGGGACAAGGCTAAATGGAACATGCACGCGCAGTTGTCATCCCTGCAGCAAGTGAAGTCATTCTCCGTGACGTGGTACTCACGCCTGCAGGGAACAACGATGTCACCATCGAAACATGTTATACGTCAATTAGTGCCGGCACTGAGCGAATGCTGTTGGCAGGACGCATGCCCCATCCAATGTTGCAATTCCCGGTGATTCCCGGCTACGAGACCGTCGGCCGAATTATCGCCACGGGGAGTAATGCCCCAGGCGAAATGCTCGACAAAATGGTCTACGTAGGCGGGGCCCGTTGCTACGAAGGGGTCAATCCGGCCTGGGGAGGACAATCAAGCCACCTCCATGCGGATTACACCCGGGTGGTTACGCTAGAGGGCATGGACGCTACCCACGGGGTATTGTTGGCATTAGCCGCCACTGCCCTCCACGGCATCGATATTGCCGGTGATATTACTGGCAAACGGGTGCTCGTGCTTGGTCAAGGCCCTGTTGGTCAAATTGCCGCCCGCATCGCATTGGCCCGTGGCGCCGAAGTCGTCGTGGTCGACCGTGTCGCCTCACGCTTGGCGTTGG
>CAISXI010000258.1 GCA_903889425.1 uncultured Roseiflexaceae bacterium
GGCGCCCCCACATATGTGCCTTTTTTGCCTAGCGCTGATATTTCAAATTTGTTTGAACTATTTTTTACCCAAAATTATCCACATACCCCCACGCTCCGTGTGCCATGCCTCGACTACCGGCATGTCCCCGGCGCCCCGACATATGTGCAAATACCACGATTCGTGTGTAGACACCGTGGATTAATCGCTCCTACTATGATATTATATGTGTGGAAAGCGCTTACCAAGTAAATAAGGTCGTAGTAGCCGAATGAATCACTGGTCGTAGTAACCGAATGAATCACTGAAGGAGCATGTAATGGCGCAACAACGTATCGGCATCATCATGAACGGGGTCACGGGGCGCATGGGGACCAATCAACACCTCGCGCGTTCGATTGTGGCCATCCGCAAGCAAGGGGGCATTGCGCTTCCCAATGGCGACATGCTCTATCCCGACCCAATTTTGGTAGGGCGTAATGCCCAAAAACTGCAGGCATTAGCCCAAACCTACCAAATCGAGCGCTGGAGCACCGATTTGGAGGCCTGTCTGGCCAACCCAGACGACACCATTTACTTCGACGCCCAAACCACGTCGCACCGTGCCGAGTGTCTGCGCCAAGCCATCGCTGCCGGTAAGCATATTTATTGTGAAAAACCCGTAGCGGATAATTTGGCCATCACCTTGGAAATAGCTCGTTTGGCCGAAGCTGCCGGCATCAAACATGGCGTCGTGCAAGACAAACTCTTTTTGCCGGGGTTGCTCAAACTCAAGCGCCTCATCGACGGTGGATTTTTTGGCCGTATTTTGTCGGTACGTGGCGAATTCGGGTATTGGGTGTTTGAAGGGGATTGGCAACCAGCGCAACGGCCGTCGTGGAATTACCGGGCCGAAGATGGTGGCGGCATCATCATCGACATGCTCTGCCATTGGCGCTATGTGCTCGACAATTTGTTTGGGGCGGTGCAATCGGTGCAATGCATCGGTGCCACCCACATCCCCCAGCGTGTCGACGAACAAGGGCAGGCTTACGCCGCCACCGCCGACGACGCCGCCTACGCCACCTTTGAATTGGCCAATGGTGTCATCGCCCAAATCAATTCGTCGTGGTGTACCCGCGTCTACCGCGATGAATTGGTTGTCTTCCAGGTAGATGGTACCGAGGGTAGCGCCGTAGCCGGCTTGCGTGACTGCAAAGTACAACACCGCAGCATCACCCCCAAACCGGTCTGGAGCCCCGATACCCCCAACGCGATTCCGTTTCGCTCGAGCTGGCAAGATGTCCCCGACAACATGGTGTACGACAACGGCTTCAAAGTGCAGTGGGAACTATTCCTCAAACATGTGGCCATCGACACCCCTTTCCGCTGGACGCTCCGCGAAGGGGCCAAGGGTGTGCAGTTGGCCGAATTGGGCATCCAATCGTGGCGCGAGCGGCGCTGGCTCGATGTTCCTGAATTGCCGTTATAAGCGCTGGCTCTTTTTGCACAGAGAGAACGAACTATGCCAACTACACTCATATTGCCCCATGCCGATCGCACGCTGGCCCCCTATGCCATGAGTCCGGCGCCGACCTATACCACGGCGCCGGGAGCGTTCCAGCACCGGGTTGCATTTGCGGCAGTGCACGTCGTCCAAGATCATTTGGCCGATACCACCCCTAATTCGCCCCCCCACCTCGATTGGGAAGCCACCATCAACTACCGTCACTACCTGTGGTCACTCGGATTTAGTGTGGCGGAAGCGATGGATACGGCGCAACGGGGGATGGGGCTTGATTGGCCGACGGCCCAAGAACTCATCACCCGCTCAATTGCCGCCGCCCGCAGTTGTGGCGGTACCGTAGCCTGTGGCGCCGGGACCGACCATTTGGCCGTGCGCCCAGGATTGACCCTGGCAGACGTCAAACAGGCCTATAGCGAACAAGTCAGTTTTGTTGAGGGACAGGGTGGGCAAATCATTTTGATGGCCAGTCGGGCCTTGGCGGCGACAGCCACGGGACTCGATGATTATGCCGAAGTCTACGCCCACATTTTGGGGCAAGTCAGCCGTCCCGTCATCATCCATTGGTTGGGCGACATGTTTGACCCAGCATTGGCAGGGTATTGGGGTTCACGCGATCTCGATGTGGCGATGGATAACTGCCTGGCCGTTATCAACGCTCATGCCGCCAAAATCGACGGCATCAAGATTTCGTTGCTCGATGCTAGCCGCGAAATATCGATGCGCCGGCGCTTACCTGCCCACGTCAAAATGTACACCGGCGACGATTTTAATTTCGCCGAATTGATTCGGGGCGATGACCACGGCTATAGCCATGCCTTGTTGGGGATTTTTGATGCGATTGCGCCAGTGGCGTCAGCGGCACTCTATGCCCTCGACAACGGCAACGAGGCCCAATACCGCGCCTTGCTCGAGCCGACGGTGCCGTTATCACGACATATTTTCCAACGTCCGACGTTTTACTACAAAACAGGGGTGGTGTTTTTGGCGTATCTCAACGGACATCAACGCCACTTCCGCATGCTCGGTGGCCAAGAAAGTGCGCGGTCGATTGTGCACCTCGCCGAATTATTCCGGCTCGCCGATCAGGCAGGCGTATTTGCGGATCCCGAATTGGCGGCAGCCCGTATGCGCCCGGTGCTCCAACTCGCCGGCATTGAATAACCCGTAAAGGAGCGATGATGGAATCACTTAGCGACTACCGGCGCCTTAGTCTCAATCAAGCCACCACCCAATCCTGGAGCCTACAGGAAGCCATTAACGGCTGTGCCCGGGCGGGGATTCCCAATATCGGTATCTGGCGTGACAAACTCGCTGCCGCTGGGCTAGACAATGCGGTACGGATGGTGCGGGATGCGGGCATCCACGTGTCGGGGCTGTGCCGCGGCGGCATGTTCCCGGCGGCCACTGCCAGCGAACGAGCCGCCCGCATCGACGACAACCGGCGCGCCATCGAAGAAGCCGCCGCCCTCAACGCCGATGTGCTGGTGCTGGTGTGTGGACCTGCGCCAGATCGTGACATCGCGGCGGCGCGCACGATGGTGGCCGAGGCCATCGAGACGCTCATCCCCTATGCACGGGAATGTGGCGTGCGCCTCGGCATCGAACCATTGCACCCGATGTATGCCGCCGAGCGCTCGGTAATTACCACGCTGTCGGAAGCACTCGACCTCGTCGAGCACTTTGCCACGCCCCAGGTAGGCGTGGTGATTGATACGTTCCATGTCTGGTGGGATCCTTACGTGTTTGCCCAAATTGCCCGCGCCAAAGGACATATTTTGGCGTATCACGTCTGCGATTGGTTGGCACCCATGCCCCACATGCTGCTCGGGCGGGGCATGATGGGCGATGGCAAAATCGACTTCCGGCCGATTCGGGCGGCAGTCGAAGCGGCTGGGTATACCGGTGCCATCGAAGTCGAGATTTTCAACCAAACCATTTGGGACACTCCCGGGGATGCGGTCCTGGCGCAAATGGGCGAACGGTTTTTGCAGGTCGTCTAACAAAAAAAGGCACCCGCTTTCTGCGTCATCACGCGCAGAAAGCGGGTGTTTTTTAGTACCTTAAATACAGGCTTGAATCGTGGCTTCAAAGCGTTCGAGCGCTTCATCGGCTTCTGATTTGGTGAGCACGAGTGGCGGACAAAAGCGGATGGTGGAATAGCCACAGGTCAAGATGAGCATGCCACGATGGAAGGCTTCTTCCATGATTTCGTCGGCAAGTTGTTTGGCCGGCTCGCGGGTTTCTTTGTTAAGCACAAAGTCGACCCCCAACATCAAGCCCCGGCCACGCACATCACCAATGATGTCATAGCGGGCTTGGAGCTGATGCAAGCCGTTTTTGAGGTGGGCACCAACCTCGGCAGCGTTTTGCATGATGCCCCCGCTGACCAAATCGAGCACGGCGTTGGCTGCGGCACAGGCGACGGCGTTGCCGGCATAGGTGCTGCCATGGGAGCCGGGCAACCAGCGATCCATCAAGGCTTTGCGGGCGATGATGCCACCGATGGGCATCCCAGCGCCGAGGCCTTTGGCGGTCACGAGAATGTCGGGGGTACAACCGTGGGCGCTGGCCATTTTGCAATGGGCACAGGCACCATTGCCAACGGCAGATGATTCGTGTTGGTGGGCCCACATTTTGCCGGTACGGCCTACGCCGCTCTGGACCTCGTCGTAAATCAACAAAATACCGTAGCGGTCACAGATTTGACGCAACCCACAGAGGAACCCAGGCGCTGGCACGATGTAGCCACCTTCGCCTTGGATGGGCTCGACCACAATGGCGGCCATATCGCTGGGGTGAATGACGGTGGCAAAAAGGGTTTTTTCGATGTAATCGAGAGCGGCTTGGGTGACGTGCTCGGGGGCAATACCAAAGGGCGTGCGGTAGGGATTGGCATAAAACGCATGAAAGGTACCGGGCACAAGTGGCATGTGGCCACGGCGTTGGGTTGATTTGGAAGCAGTCAATGACATTGCGCCGTATGAGCGGCCATGGAAGGCACCGAGGAACGAAATAATCCCTTGGCGGCCGGTGGCGTGGCGGGCCAACTTGATGGCTGCTTCGATGGCTTCGGTACCCGAGTTACTCAAAAAGACTTGCCATTCATCGGGGCCAGGCATGGTAGCAGCCAGTTTTTCGGCAACATTGACCATCTGTTCATTGACAAAATCAGTGCCGGCCATATGGACGAATTTGTCGATTTGGGCATGCATAGCCTGGCGCACTGCGGGATGGGAGTGTCCGGTAGAAATGACAGCGATACCGGCGGCCATATCTAGATATCTATTGCCGTCCACATCCCAGACTTCGCTGCCTAATCCTTTTTCCATCGCAAACGGATAGACGCGACCCATGGTGGCGGCCAACACGGCGGCGTCACGGGACACCAATGAACTCCCCCGCGTGCCGGGCACAGACAAGCGCTGCGAACCACGCAAGGCGACGTTAATTTCTTTGGTCATAAAATTTCCTCGTTCACACATAAATTGTCACGCTCTATTGTGACGGATATTACCTAGTTTCGTCAAATATTGATTTTTTTAGATGGTCTAGGGTTATCGTTTGGCTCGCACAGAGGGCGCAGAGGACACCGAGCTGTTTTTTGGTTGGTGTGCGCCGATGAATTCCGTCCATTGCGAGATACACTTTGGCTCGCACAGAGGGCGCAGAGGACACCGAGCTGTTTTTTGGTTGGTGTGCGCCGATGAACTCCGTCCATTGCGAGATACACTTTGGCTCGCACAGAGGGCGCAGA
>CAISXI010000259.1 GCA_903889425.1 uncultured Roseiflexaceae bacterium
AAGTAGATTTTTCATATCACCAAAGCCTAACTTATGACACAACGATTACGACGACGCATACGAGGTATCGTGGTGGGCGCAATTAGCGCAACACGAACTCACTAATGGTGCGATTAAAAGCCACGATATCAAACGAGCCCCGGATTTCGAAGCGCACTTTGCCCAATCCACTGATATACACTTCGAGCTCGCAATCCAAATCGAGGGTGCCGGCGGTTTCGACCGAAAATGTTTGGATTTTGCTATAGGGAATCGAGGTGTAGTCGATTTTTTTGCCCGTAAACCCCTGCACATTGGCCGCAATAATCCGCTTATTGGTAAACACCACTTGATCGCGAATGGTTTTGAAGACATCCAAGACCGTTTCACCTTCAATCAAAAACTGATTAATCGGCGCCAGCATCTCATTGCGGTTAATCGGCATCAGTTTAAATACGGAATTACTGTTGAAATCAATCACTTACGGTTCCTCCTGTCGATTCAATTATTTATACTAACACGATTACGTTACTATCGCAAAAATCATATTATGTGCGCATCGCACAAAAAACGCGCGATACCGCAGTGGGTGCCACGCGTCAAATCGCCGCAATCACTGCGCGGAGGGTGCCACTTGGATTGCCTGGAGCAATTCACTGACATCGAGATTGCGCCCCGACAGCACCAGCACCACCGTCCGCCCGGCAAACTGTTCGCGGTAGCGCAACAAGGCGGCCACCGTCGCCGCTCCAGCACCTTCGACGATCATGGCGTGTTGGGTGACGAGTAGCGCCACCGCCGCACGTAATTCGGCTTCGCTGACGAGCAACATGTCGTCGACGTAGCGTTGCATGATGGCAAACGCTTCGGGCACGGGGGTGGTGGTGGCGATACCGCCGGCAAACGACGTAGTGGGGCGGTGCACCATTTGCCCTAGCCGCATCGACTCGGTCACCGCCGGCGCCGCTTCGGACTGCACGCCAAGCAAGCGCAACTGGGGATGCTGGTAGGCTTTGCTGGCCAGGGCACACCCCGCAATAAAGTTGCCCCCGCCCACTGGGATTAGCAAATCGTCGACATGCGGTAGCTGTGCGAGCACATCGAGGGCCACAGTGCCCGCCCCGGCCATGATGTAGGGGTCGGCGCCATCTTCGAGGTAGAGCCAACCAGTGTCGGCCGCCATTTGGCGGGCAATCGTACAACTTTCGCCCCAATCGCCGCCGTCGATGATGACCGTAGCCCCCGCGTTACGCATATTGGTCAGCTTAATCGTAGGCGTGTTGTGTGGCACTACCACCGTACAGTGGGCACCGAGGGAAGTAGCCGCCCAGGCCATGGCTGCCCCATGATTGCCGGTGCTAGCACAAATCAGCCCGCGGGCCAGCGTGGCGGCATCGAGCCGGAGCAGACAATTGAGGGCGCCCCGGGTCTTGAACGAACCAACAGCAGCGAAACATTCACATTTGAGCCACACCGTCGCCCCACTTGCGGCACTCAAGGCTGGCGAAAAAATCAGGGGCGTCGGGGCAAGGCGGTCGGCGAGGAGCGTTTGAGCCGCCACCACATCTGCAACAGTCGCTAGATTCATCGGGTATATACCACCTCTCCAGATTTCATGACCAACCGCACATCGGCCAGACTCGCCAAATCCGTAGCCGGATTACCGGCGACGAGGATCAAGTCGGCCTGTTTGCCCACCACAATGCTGCCCACCGTAGCCTCGACCCCGAGTAAGCTGGCGGCGCGGCTAGTCGCCGCCTTGATGGCATCCATGCGGGGCAAACCACGCTCGTGGAGCAGACAAATGTCACGCCACAACAGACTAGGATAAATACAGGGCTCGCCGCAATCGGTACTCGCCACCACATTCACCCCTTGGCGGATGGCTTCTTCGCACGACCACCAATGTTGCTCACGTATGCGGAGCATGCGCTCACGAAAGGCCGGCGTCAAATCGTCACGCTCGAGGGTTACTTGGGTCACCGCCAAGGTGGGGGTCAAGGTGATATTGTGGGTGCGCAGGGTGGTGATGGCTTCTGCATTCGCCAAAAAGGCATGCTCGACGCTATCAACTCCGGCCAGGGCCGAGCGGATGACCGAGGTGGAGTTTTGGGCATGACTGAAAACCCGCAAGCCACGCCGGCGGGCTTCAGCCACCAACAATTCGATTTCGGCCTGGGATAATTCTTCGACTGCCGCTTCGGGACCAGTGAGCATGGCCGCTTCACTAGCCACAATTTTGATGACATCGGCGCCATCGCGCATTTGAGCCCGCACGGCCCGTTGCAATTCGTGGGGGCCATCGGCTTCTACTCCAAAGGTGATGCCATGCCCGCCGGTAATGGTAATCGCACAGCCGGGGGCGAGGATGCGTGGACCAGGGATGAGCCCGGCATTGATGGCATCACGCAAGATGAAATTGAGTTGGCGGGGCGCACCGGCATCGCGCACCGTCGTCACGCCGGCATACAAGCCGTCGCGGGCCGTACGAGCCGCCCGGAGCATAGTCATCCCCACTGACTCGTGGGCCACCTGGTGAAAGGGATCGGCCGCCCACGGGTCGAGTGTATAGTGGGCATGGCAATCAATCAGGCCGGGTAACAGGGTGTAGGCACTGGCATCGATCAGGGTGCCTTCGTGGGGCAGGCGGGGGCGAGTCGCTTCGACGTGGGTAATCCGCGCATCCGCCACCACCACATCGTAGCGTTCGTGGGGCTGGTCGGCGACGGCATCGATGACCCGACAGTTATGCAAAATGGTCGGCATGGCACCTCCTCGCATTCGGGATATACACAATTGGCAACACATGTATGGGGGGAACCGACAGTGGGTATACAGCGATTGTACCACCACCCACACAAAAACCCCCACACGTGTGGGGTGTGAGGGTTGGTATTTGCTCGCACAGAGGGCGCAGAGGAACACCCTCTAACGTCATTCCATGCCGGTGTACACCACCGGCGTGGAATCTCCGTGGGCTTGCCATAGGATTGTCATTTATCTCGCACAGAGGGCGCAGAGGGCGCAGAGGGGTGTTGTTGATTGGGGCGGTCGATTGGTCTGCCACACTTCCTACTTCATGCTTCCTACTTCCTACTTCGTTAGCTCGCACAGGGCACACAGAGGGCACAGAGCCGTGTTGGTTGATTGGGGCGGTCGATTGATGTCTATCTATGCCATATGCCGATTTATCTCACGCGGAGGCGCGGAGGCACGGAGTTCCCCCTTTCAGACCACATCTCCTACCAAGAGCGCACACCCCGCCTAGCGCCTATCCTATGGCAAGCCGAGGAGATTCCACGCTA
>CAISXI010000260.1 GCA_903889425.1 uncultured Roseiflexaceae bacterium
AAATTGCCCAACTCAAAGCCGATATCGAGTGGCGGGCCAGTGTAATGGATGCCCAAACCAAAGAACTCGCCTGGCGCAAATCGGTGATGCAACAACACAAATTAGAGCGCTAATCAGGCAATCTCGCATCATTAATTTTGCTAAAACAAAACCCCCTCGGCGACAGGATTGTCGCCGAGGGGGTTGATTGTATGCTTAGCGGATGCGATCGACCAGTTGTGCAAACGCCGCGGGGTCCCAGGCGTTGAAGAAGTCGGCATGCATCGAGTAAATGGAGCCTGACGCCAAGGCGAGTTCGGCGACATTGGCTTGGGCAGGGTAGCGCACCAACATGTCGATGCGGGGCAAGGCGACGGTTCCCACCGCACATACCCGATTGACTGCATAGGTGACATGGCTTTTAGCGTGACGTCGGAAACATGTCGTGAAGTAGGGGCGATTACCGCACGGCGCATCGGCATTTAATCGTCGTGGTTGAACCACATGCGCAATCGGAAGCGTGACATCGGAAGTGGGTAGTTATCGTTTTTTTATCACAAAAATCCCCCGCTGCCAGATTGCAACGGGGGAAGTACACCTGTGTAAAATCAGCGAATTAGCGTTTGCGGAGCGATGCCAAAATACGCCGAATTTCACCCGCTTCTTGCATGCCATCTTCGCGCACATGCAGTTCCATGCTGGGGCTGATGACAATCCGATGCCACACATCGCTCGTTGTCGTCGCTGGTTGAGTCGGTTGACTCTGACGAACAAACCCGCGATTACTTTGCATGGTAAATGTTGGCTTGAGTGTTTCTTCGTGCACGGTATTACTCAAAAAATCAAATTCAGATTCATTGAGTGATTTGGCACTAAGATCATTGTCGACTGGCGCAAACGCGCGTACGTGGTGGCGCATTGACGCTACCGGTGCTAATTGTTGTGCAGCAATAACATGTGCGGCAGTCGCGCTCTCGATTCCTTCGGCATCATTGAAGCGGGCATCAATCGCTGCCGGCACGGGGCCAGCGAGGCGCTCGAGCTCAGATTCACTCATGGACGCCATTTGGTCACGAATCACCCGCAACGGCAGAAAGCGCTCTTTGAGGGTTCTCGCGGCATTCAACTGCAGGTAGTGTCTGCGCGTATAGCGGGCATAGCGGTCACGCCCAGCAGGCTCATCGAGCACGCCCTCGTCAGTATAAAATCGGATGGTCCGCACCGTGACATTGGCCATTTTGGATAATTCGTTTATTGTTATGCCATCTTTGTTCATTGAGCACTCCTTACAGTATTACCGAAAACTTACAGCAATAGTACAGACTCCTGCGCTATTTGTCAAAAAAGCGTTCACAACAGTGGATCGTCAGCACTATAACCTGCTACAACGACGTTGCAGTATCAGTAGAAGTTCCCGACATCATCACATCTTCACCAGTACGACGTAACGCAACCATTGCAGATTCTACATGTAGTGCCATTGCTGATTCAGCAAGTGTGCTATTTTGGGTTACTACCGCTCCCACGAGTTGTTTGTGTATTTCGTGTACTTCATCTAATTCGGCGCGATTGCGCCGATGTTGCAGGCCGGCAAGGCTCACTTGGCGCAAGGCATCGCCGAGTGAGTCTACAAAATAATAAATCATCTGATTTTGACTTGCGGCGGCAAATTGTAAATGCAACTGTGCATCAAGTTCGCTATAAAGCGGCAAATCATAGCGTGCATCCCACATCCCATCCAACAATACGTGTAATTTGGCAATATGATCGGGGGTACGTCGTTGGGCAGCCAACGATATTGATTGGACTTCGATACCCCGCCGCACTTCGAGTAATTCACGCACGGTGACGGCGTTGAGTTGCGTGGCCCGCTCAAAAAAATGCACCAACGCGGTGGCGGTTACCGGGCTAATGATGGCATTGCGCCCATTAGCAATCGTTAGCATGCCACGCCCAACCAGCGTGCGCAACGCTTCACGCACTACCGGGCGACTCACGCCGAGTGCCTCGGCCAACCGCATCTCTGACGGCAACGTATCTCCGGGTTGTAATTGCCGGCTCAATACATATGATTGCACCCGATCAACGGTTTGTTCTACTAACGTGATCTTGGCGATTTTACGCAATGCCCCATGTTCTTGCACGGCAATCTTTCCTCATGTATACTATTCACAACCTATCATATAGGTTTACAGGTTTTGGTATTCCCATCGATATTATCACCACTGAGGCAGTTATGTCCACTTCATGTTGGGACACCAACGAGCATCATATCAACGTAACAATTGATTGCACAGCGCATGATATCACCGTCAACTTGACCCATGGACAACAACACGCAACACCTATTTGGCAAATACAATCATCAATCACTGATTGGGGTACATTATTACAACGGATTAACAACAGTTTAGCACAAGTACAACAAATTGATACCATTGTCCATACAATACAAACAGACTGTACCGCACTTAGTTGGCAATTTGGAATTCAATTGTGTACATTGTTGCCGTTGCCATTGATGATTCCCAATTCCCTTTCGTATATAGCCTGTATCAGCGAACAGCATGTCAATATCCACGAAATAGAAACGTACTTCCGCAAACAATCATTGATTTGGGCCCATCAACGGGTACGCATCAACGCTATCCGCCAAAAAAACGCCACCCCCATCCCAAGCAACACCATGCATTTTTTAAAGGGAGGGTCATCACGCGTGCTTACTGGGGCGTTGTTCCATGCTGACGGCCAAATGTTGATGGGAGGGCATCCCACCGCCGAACGCATCATGGCACACCAGTTTGTCATCAATCAGGTTGATTAACGCCACCGTACCATCGCAACACGGTATCGCATCCCACACAAGACACAAAAAATCTTCGTTATCACGTATAATCAACACACACAAAAATCACGAGGAGCACACAATGAGTTTATCATTATGGCAACAAACCAATGGCAGCGTACTCAACGCTATCGGGGTATTAGTTGGGGCATTGGTCGGGCTTTTTTTCCGCAATTCCTTACCACCACGCATTGCCAACACCGTCCAATCTGCAATCGGGCTCACCACATTGTTTTTGGGGATGCGGATTGCCTGGGGACTCAGTGACATTTCGATTCACGGCGTGGCCGGGATTGTGATTGCATTAGTTGCAATCACCGTCGGCGGTGGTATCGGTGAGGCACTCAATCTCGATGCCCGACTCGGTGCGCTCGCCACCAGTGTGCAACAGCGCTTGGGACAAAGCAACGACCAACGCTTTAGTGAGGGATTATTTGCGGCATTTTTGATTTTTTGCGTCGGGCCCGTCACTATTTTGGGGAGTATCGACAATGGACTTCGAGGCGACAATCAGTTGTTGATTATCAAAACGGTGCTTGACACCATTACCGCCGCCGCCTTGGCCAGTAGCTATGGGCTGGGAGTGCTAGTGTCGGCAGTGCCGTTGTTGTTGTTCCAAGGAGGGATATCACTGGCAGCCGGGAGTCTAGCCCAACTTGTCCCTGATCCCACCAACAACCCTATAATCCTGATTGCAACCTGCACCGGCGGGATTATTTTGCTGGGGTTAGGCTTGAATCTACTCGACATCACCAAACTACGCATCGCCGCCTTACTACCAGCGTTGTTAATCGGACCGTTGTTGGTGTGGGCGTTACAAACGTTTTTGTAGGCTACACTGCAAAACCCCCGTGTGGTGCA
>CAISXI010000261.1 GCA_903889425.1 uncultured Roseiflexaceae bacterium
AGGCCAGTCATACGCAGCGCTTCCTCAAAAACAGTAGCCTGCCTATTTTGGCGAACCTGTTTGGCAAAGTGCTTGAGTTGGGTTTTGCGGCGATGACGCTACGGGCGCTGGGTCCCACGGCAAGTGGAGCCTGGAGCTTTGTGGCGCTGATTACCAGCATGTACCTCGTCACTATCGTCAATTGGGGGCTCAACGATCTTGCCGTGCGTGAAGCAGCCATCAATCCCCAGCAAGCCCCGACGATATTTGGGGTGAGCGTCAGTATGCGCTGGCTGATTGCGGCCGTGGTCACGCCACTCACCATCCTCGGATTGTGGCTACTACGTGACAGCATGCCGCCGCTGAGTTGGGGGACACAATTAGCCTTAGTGCTCCTACTCATTCATTTGTGGCCGGCAGGGGCGGCAGCGGCGGCGAGTGCCTCGTTCCAAGCAGCCCAACGGATGGAAATCCCCGCCTTGGTCGTCGTGGTCACCAGTCTGGTGCGCACCATCGTTGGCATCGGGGTGGTGTGGTGGTTGCCCGATAGTGATAGCCGCATCGCGGGCATGGCGGCGGTGGCGTTAGCCACCACCATCATGAATGCCGGCTTGTTGTGGGGGTTACAGCAACGGTTGTTGTTTAAAGCCTGGCCCCAATGGGATGTGGTGCTGATGCGGCGGTTGTGGGTGAGTGGATTCCCGTTGTTGTTAAATAGTTTGCTGTTGACGGTGTTTTTTCGTTTCGATGCCGTGATTTTGCGCTCGGTCGCGGGCGATGCGGTGCTGGGGTTGTACGACGCCGCCTACAAAGTCATCGCCATGACGCAAATCATCCCGCCGTATGTGGTAGGGGCGTTGTTCCCACTATTGGCGCAACGGGCGGCGCACCAACCTGAATTGTTGGCACCGCTGGTGGCCCGGGCGATTGGGGTGTTGCAATGGGTGGCGTGGTTTGGGGTGGTGATTGTCACGTTGATGGCCGATGAATTGATTTGGGTGCTGGGTGGCAACGCCTATTTGCCCGGGGCGGCCCAAGCCTTGCGAGTGCTGATTTGGTACTTACCGTTGTCATATACGACGGGAGTATTGCAGTATGCCTTAATTGCGATTCAACGCCAAAAAACCATCACCGTGGCGTTTGCAGTAGGTACGATTGTCAACATAGGCGGTAATTTGGCGTTGATTCCCGCCTATGGTGCATTAGCCGCAGCAGCAGTCACGATTGTCACCGAAGTGGCGTTGATGGCGGCGATATGGCCGACGCTGCGCGCGGCGGGGTTGTTTCTGCCTTGGCGCACGCTAATCACGGCGAGTGGGGGAGCAATCGCAGTCATCGGGGCGGGATTTTTGGTGCGGCAATGGTTGCAACTACCGGCCATCGGGGTCACGATTGGAGCGGTTCTTGTGTTGACAATTTTTGCCTTTGTTAGTGGGACATTGGATAATGCGCTTGTGGGACAAGTGCAACGGCTGACCCAACGAATTAAAACACGGTTTGGACAATAAAGAGTGGTATACTAGCGGTGGTTTCGCATCACTGCTCAAGGAGGAGTAGAGGGATGACCGTTCATCAAGAAAATGCGTATCACAACGCACAGCGCCAATTCGACATTGCCGCTGACATTCTCAATCTCGACCCCGGCTATCGCAAATTGTTACGGGTACCCCACCGTGAGTTTGCGGTCAACTTCCCCGTCAAAATGGATGATGGGCGAATCGAAATGTTCATGGGGTATAGAATCCAGCATAATACCACGCGTGGACCAGCCAAGGGGGGCATTCGTTATCACCCCGACACCGACATTGACGAAGTACGCGCCTTGGCGATGCTGATGTCTTGGAAGTGTGCAGTGGTAAATATCCCCTACGGTGGCGCCAAAGGTGCCGTAGTGGTTGATCCCGCATTGTTGTCACTCGGTGAAATCGAGCGCTTGACACGGCGTTATGCCACCGAAATCAGCTTCCTAATCGGACCTGATATCGATATCCCGGCACCAGACATCGGCACCAATCCCCAGATTATGGCGTGGATTATGGACACCTATTCGATGCATCGTGGCCATACCGTGCCCGCCGTGGTAACGGGCAAACCGATTAACATTGGTGGATCACATGGGCGCAACGAAGCCACAGCCCGTGGTTTGGTCTATATATTGCGCGAAGCCTGCGAGCAAGCAAATATCAGTATTGCCGGCTCAAAGGTCGTCATCCAAGGATACGGGAATGTGGGTGGCACGTCGGCACGGTTGTTGAGCGAGATGGGCGCCAAAGTAGTGGGCGTCGCAGATCGTGGCGGCGGTATCTACAATCCCAAGGGAATTGACTTGGTGGCGCTACAGGCACATTATGTCAAAACCGGGACTGTTGCTGGTGCATCTGGTGGCGATGCCGTCACCAATGCCGAGTTGCTGGAATTGCCGTGCGATATCCTCATCCCAGCCGCCATCGAGAACCAAATCACCAAGCGGAACGCTGATCGCATCAAAGCCCGGATTGTGGTCGAAGCGGCCAATGGTCCGACCACGCCCGATGCCGATGCGATTTTGTTTGACCGTGGCGTCTTGGTCATCCCCGATATTTTGGCCAATGCGGGTGGTGTCACGGTGAGTTATTTCGAGTGGGTCCAAGGCTTGCAAGAGTTCTTTTGGACGGAGCGTGAAGTCAACGCCCAACTCGAGCGCATCATGGTGAGTGCCTTTGAGTCGGTCAATACCATGGCCAAAGAACGACACATGCAATTGCGGACTGCGGCGTATTTGCAAGCCGTCGATCGCACGGCCCAAGCCTATATCACCCGTGGTATTTACCCCTAATGTCGACGCGTCGCCAACAAGGCAACAGCGCCGAATCAGAAGCCGCGACGTTTTTACAACGTCGCGGCTTGGTTATCGTGGCCCAAAATTGGCAGTGTCGCACGGGTGAAATCGACATTGTGGCGCGTGACGGCGCCACCTGGGTATTTGTGGAAGTACGCCAGCGCCGCAGTGGGCGCGACGTCGCGATTCAATCAATCGGACCGCGCAAAATCGCGCGCTTAGTCACCACCGCGCAATATTTTTTAGATGCACAATCAGCTACAGATGCTGACTGGCGCTTCGACGTGATTGCCATCGGACCAGACGGCCTGACCCACCTCGTCAACGCCATCGAGTTACATTAACCGTTGAGGGGTTCCCAGGCGTCAGCCAAGACACAATCCCACGGGAATTTGAACTCGTCGGCGGCATCATAGACGTGTGATTGCAAATTAACCACAATCACTTCGGGTTGGGTCAAGGCCTTCCAACCATGCATTACCATCGGTGGGATTTTGATGAGTTTGGGGCGGGCAGTACCCAAAATCACCGAATTGACATGCCCAAAAGTGGGCGACCACGGGCGGATGTCGACGAGCACGACTTGGAGTTTGCCACGGGTCACGGTGAATTGGTCGGTGTGGATGTTATGCAGGTGCCAACATTTGGTTACGCCGTAATCGGTGGCACTTTGATAGACGTGATTGGGCACAACCAATCCTTCTTGTTCGACCCACGGACGGCTCCACAATTCAATCACATCGCCACGACCGTCGAGGTGCGTGCGTAAGTCTTTGACGTAGAGTCCTGCGATAGTGGTGGGTCGTGAAGAAGGCACCAAGGTGTATTTGATGGTTTTGAGCCATTCCACCGTCACATTGGCAGCTTGTAACTGATTTGACGCGTCAGTCATGCAGGTATTGCTCCTCGATTACAAATCGTACATCGTATTTTCACTCATATGCGTATAGTATTATAAGCGAGAAGCGCTCAGTGTGTACGACAACGCTTGTTTTTAGGAGAAAAATATGCCCCCCACCCAACGTGTTCGTGATGCCATGCATATCGGCGTCATTTCGTGCCCCAGCGAAACACCCGTAGCCGCCGCCCTAGCCCTCATCAGCAGTTACCGCATCCATGCAGTGGTCGTGACTGAAGGTCCCGGTCATTTGGCAGGGATTTTGTCACAGACCGATTTGTTGCAGGCCTGGCAAGATGGCGCTGCCTATGACCACGTCATGCAAGGTCCCGTACACGCCATCATGACCAAAAGTGTCATCACCTGTATGCCCGACATGGAACTCGATCGCGCCATCCGCTTGCTCAATCGCAACCACGTACATCGCTTGGTGGTCGTCGAAGAGCGCAACGACGGGCGGGTCTGGCCGACGGGGATTTTGTCGATGAGCGACATCGTGCGCCATATTGACGAGCAGAGCTAAGCGTCTTCTCCAAAAAATATCACGAAGATACACCAATCCCCCCATTCAATGTGAATGGGGGGATTGATATGGAACGGAATCAGATCAACATGCTCAAGGGATTTTCGAGCAGGCGTTTGATTTCGCCGATAAACTTGGCCCCTTCGGCGCCATCGGTAATCCGATGGTCGGCCGAAATGGTAATCGAGCAGATATTGGCGGCCACAACGTCGTTGCTATCGCCCTTGAAAACAGGGATACGCCGGACGGCACCAACGGCCAAAATCGCACATTGGGGTGGGGTGATGATGGCATCGAATTCCGTCACCCCGTACATGCCGAGGTTGCTGACGGTAAAGGTGCCACCTTGCAGGTTTTCGGCACCGAGTTTGCCGTCACGAGCGAGGCCAATCAAGCGCTTGGATTCGCGTGATACGCCACCGAGTGAACGACTATCGGCGTTGGTTACCACGGGGGCCACCAGGCCACTATCGAGGGCCACGGCAATCGACACATTGATGCTGGGGTTGAGTTGGATGCCTTCTTCGACGAATGAGGCATTCAGGTTGGGGTAGGCAACGAGGGCCACACCGCAGGCCTTGACAATCATGTCGTTGATGGAGATTTGTTGTTCTTTGCTCAACGGTGCGTTGACTTGTTTGCGCAACGTCAAGGCGGCGTCCATGTTGACATCCATGGTGATGTAAAAATGGGGTGCCGTCTGCCAGCTTTGGGTCAAGCGCCGGGTAATGGTGCGGCGCATGTTGCTGAGCGGTACTACGGTCGAACCGGCAGCGGCGCTGGGCAATGCGGGGGCAGCTACCGGAGCCACTGGAGCCACAGGGGCTACCGGGGCTACAACTGGGGCAACCATGCCGGCGGGACGCCCAGCCATAGCGGCAGAGACGTCGTCCCGCACGATGCGACCTTGGGGGCCACTACCGTGGATGGTACCGAGGTCGAGGCCGTGCTCACGGGCCATGCGCTTGGCAATCGGCGAGGCTTTGACGTCACCGGCAGCCACAGCGGCTACAGGAGCGGCAGCAGGGGCTACAGCAGCCACCGGAGCCACCGGAGCGGCAGTGGGGGCTACAGCGGCCACTGGAGCGGCAGTGGGGGCAGTCTGCGTGGCAACGGCACCATCGCTGGTGCGGGCAATCACGCCACCAACGGCGGTGCGTGAACCGGCGGGTGAGACAATTTCGCTCAACGTGCCACTGACAAATGATTCAATTTCGATGGTGACCTTGTCGGTCTCAATTTCGGCGACGGCCTCGCCCTTGTTAACGAAGTCGCCGACTTTTTTGAGCCAGCGCACAATCGTCCCCTCGGTCATATCGAAGCCCATCTTGGGCATCGTAATTTCAGCCATGATCGTACCTCCCGGTGATTGCAGTTAACTGCGATTCAAGACTTTTTTGATGGCTGCCACAATGCGGTCGGTTGTTACCACGACTTGTTGTTCGAGGTTCTTGGCGTATGGCATGGGCACTTCGCGGAAGTTGACGCGTTGGATGGGTGCATCGAGGTAATCGAAGCCCTGCTCGTACAGCCGGGTGGCGATTTCGGCCGAGGTACCGTATGACTGCCAGTCTTCGGTGACGACGACAGCGCGATTGGTCTTTTTGAAGCTTTCGAGGGCGATACTCATGTCGAGCGGGCGCAGTGTGCGCAGGTCGACGATTTCGACTTCGATGCCTTCTTTGGCCAAAATATCGGCAGCCTGCAACGATAAGTGGACCATGCGTGAATAGGTCACCACGGTAATGTGGCGGCCTTCGCGAGCCAACACGGATTTACCGATGGGAACGATATAGTCGCCATCAGGCACTTCGCCTTTGATGCCATACATCAAGGTGTGCTCAATGAAAATGACCGGATCGGGATCGGCCATGGCCGCCCGGAACAAGCCCTTCATGTCGGCAGGAGTGGCGGGAGCCACAACCTTGAGGCCGGGGATGTGGGCAAACATGGAGTCAAACGTCTGTGAGTGGGTAGCAGACAATTGCGTCCAGCCATTGGTGGTACGCATCACGAGTGGTACGGAGAATTTGCCACCGAACATGCTGTAGATTTTGGCGGCGTGGTTGATAATCATGTCAAAGGCCAGGAGCGAAAAGTTGACCGACATGATTTCAGCAATCGGACGCATCCCAGCCATAGCGGCACCAACCGCCAAACCGACGATACCGGCTTCGGCGATGGGGGCGTCACGGATACGTTCGGGGCCGTACTTTTCGAGGAAGCCAGCGGTGACACCATAGGTGCTACCATAGTGGCCGATATCTTCACCGATGATAAAGGTACGCTCATCGGCCATTGCTTCATGGAGTGCTTGTTGGAGCGCTTCACGGACTGTTAAAACGGGCATCGAATATCTCCTTCATTGATGCGGATGCGCACCAACGTAATTGCAGGCTTATACGAGGTCAGGATCGACGGTGGCGGTTGCGAGCGGAGCCGCATAGATACCGCTGTCGGTGAGCCATTCATTGCCAGGCACGGGACTTTCGTCAGCAAAACGGACAGATGCTTCGACTTGTTCGTCAATTACAGCATCGAGTGCGTCTATATCGGCAGCAGAGCTGACACCGGCATCAATCAACTCTTTACGGAAGATGAGGACGGGGTCATTCGAGCGATGTTGCTCGACATCTTCTTTGGAGCGATATTTTTGGGTGTCTTGGGCTGAGTGACCGCGGAAGCGATAGGTCATGGCTTCGACCAGCACGGGGCCTTGGCCCGAGCGGGCGTATTCCACGGCTTCAGCGACTTGTTCGCGGACGGTCAGCACATCATTCCCGTCGATGCGCATGGCTTTCATATCGAAGGCACTGGCTTTACGGTAGATTTCTTTTACTGATGAGTGTACTTCAATTGGGGTACCCATGGCATACAAATTATTTTCACAAACGAAAACAACCGGTAACTTCCATAATTGGGCAAAATTGAGTGATTCGTAGAATTCACCGCCATTGGTGGCACCATCACCGAAGAACACCATGACGACGCCGTTAGTTTTTTGCATTTGGCAGGCCAACGCAACCCCAGCGGCGAGGAGCAAATGGCTGCCGACGATGGCATAGCCACCCCAGAAGTTTTTGGTGATATCGGCAAAGTGCATCGAGCCGCCCATACCGTGTGAGGTACCGGTGTCTTTGCCAAAGAGTTCGGCCATGAGCTCATCGATGTTGAGACCACGGGCAATGGCATGACCATGGTCGCGATAATGGGTAAAGATATGGTCTTGGGATTGCAGGTTCGAAATGGCACCAACGCCGGTGGCTTCTTCGCCGACATAGAGATGCAAAAACCCGCCGATTTTGGCGCGGGTGTACATTTCTTGGCATTTTTCTTCAAAACGCCGAATCAACATCATTTGGCGATAGAGTTCGACCAACTGGGCATCACCGAGCTGATCACGAGCGCGTGAAAAAGGCGTACTAGTCATGGTGCTCCTTAGCGAACTGGCGGCAGGTACTTCTGCCTGAGTGGCGCCCCGACGTTTTTGCATGGTGGCGTCTCCTACACGAAAAACATATTACCCATTGCACTGCAGAATATAGAGCAAAACGACCACATTGGCGTTTAGCGCTGAGAATGAGACAACTCTTCGATGACAGTCACCATTTCGCGCAGACTCAACCGTGAGGTCCGTACGACTGGGGATTTGGCGGTGCCGCATAACAAGAGTCGTTTGCTGGGATGCAGATACCATTGGGCATCAGCATCGACAACCGCGAGTTGGCTGGCAAGGCTGCTTAAATCAGCATTGGAGCGAGCTTGCGCCGCCACGCCCATCCAACCATGTAATTCTTCGCGGTACACATAGAGCACAGCCCCACCACGATAGGCCATGACCGAAGAGCCGCCATACGGGCTTTGCATAGCAACTCCCCGTCCCCACGGCGAATGGAATTCGATGCGATTCACGAATGATTCGTTGAGGAGTAATTGACGTTGCTCGTGGGCATACCAGGCATCGAGGTTTGGCAACATCAATTCGACTACTCGCTTCGGGTCATTTTCATACAACAAGTTGAATGAATCTGCGAGCATCCCCAAATCACATCCTTGACGGTCGGTTGCAGTAGCGTTGTCGATTGATGTGACTTGGCGAATAATGCGCTCGAGGGCTACATCATACGATGCCACATTGCGACGGACTAATTCTGCGGCGCTCAATGTACGGACATGACGCTGGTGATGATCGTAACGACCATTACCGGTATCGACATGTACGATATGGGGGTCACTATCTACCGGTTGATGGTCGAGTGTTGTGCCTGCGGGCACAAAACGCAACTGTACATCTGTGGCGCCGCCAAAACGCATAAAGATCCAAATCGCCGCAATGCAATCAAGATCAGGTGCAAGATGCGCCACGATGACTGATGGCATTGTCACAATCCTGGGCTCCTTCTTTTCACAGTGTCATAATCACATGATTGAACAATCACTCATGTTGTAGTAAATATCGGGCGCTAGTATAGCAGAAAGGGGGATTTACTGCAACGTGGCACCTATGACCATTATCTTGCCATTTCGTCATAAACTTCGTATAATTCATATGTGATAATCATCCGTGCGGTGCACTTCACCTCAGCCCTAGAGGAGAATCATGGAAGAGCCACTCGCCGTCCCAACTTCGTCTGCAAATACAACGATTACACTGCCCACTGCAGACACACACAGCCTAGAATTTTTCGCCCAACTCTTAGCCGAACAAGAGAGCTTGCTGCGCTCGCTGAAACATGGTGACACCCTTGAAGGGGTAATCATGGCACGCAGTGCCGATGAAGTTCTCATTGATGTTGGGCATAAATCCGAGGGTGTCGTTTCGAGTCGCGAAATGCAATCCCTTACCGCAGCTGAACGTGATGCATTAACCGTTGGACGTACGGTGCTGACCTTTGTGGTCCAAGCCGAAGACGAACAGGGTCGGGTAGTATTGTCACTTGACCGTGCGCGCCAAGAACTCAGTTGGCGTAATTTGCAACAACTTGCCGATGCGGGTACGCCCATCGAAGCGGTTGTGGTCAATTACAACAAGGGTGGGTTATTGGTCAACCTTGATGGTGTGCGGGGGTTTATCCCCACGTCACAAATTTCAGGAATTGGTCGTGGCACTGATATCCAGAAACAAACCGAAATGGCCCGCATGATTGGCAGCACATTACGGCTCAAAGTAGTCGAGATGAGCCGCCAACGCAATCGCCTCATTTTGTCAGAACGCCAAGCCAACCTCGCATCACGCGATCAACGCAAAGATGTATTGTTGAGCGAAATCAAAGTCAACGATGTACGCGAAGGTGCCATCACATCAGTCTGTGATTTCGGGGTATTTGTCGATGTCGGCGGTGCTGATGGACTGGTGCATTTGTCCGAATTATCCTGGAGCCGGGTACGCCATCCCAACGACTTGTACAAAGTGGGCGACCGGGTCACCGTGATGGTGATGAGCATCGATACTGACCATCGTCGGATTGCGTTGTCGATCAAACGCACCCTCACGGAGCCGTGGGGTGCCGTGGAAGCACAATTTGCCGTCGATCAAGTAGTTACTGGGGTTGTCACGCAAATCGCTCCATTTGGGGCATTTGTACGACTCACCGATGGCATCGAAGGCTTGATCCATGTGTCCGAATTAAATAACAAACAAAATGAACCGCGCCCAGCCTTAACATCTGGGGACGAGGTAACCGTACGGGTTGTGCGCATCGATGTGGCACGCCGGCGGATCGGATTAAGTCTACAAACCACCCCCGATGGTGATCCATCGGTTGCCTCATAGCGCTGTATTCACCACGGTGAACAGCGAGGGAGTACTTCAATGTCAGGTGCCTACGATAAGTTTACCAAGCGTGCCAAACAGGTACTGCAATACGCCACCGAAGAAGCACGTGCACTCAATCATTCGTATATCGGCACCGAACATATTTTGCTCGGGCTGATTCGCGAAGGCGAAGGTGTGGCGGCCCGTGTGCTCGAAGATTTGGGTGTGCAATTGGCCCAAACCCGCCATTCCGTCGAATTTATCGTCGGCATTGGTGAGGGCGAATCACGCCCCGACAAAGAATTATCAGCGCGGGCCAAAAACGTCATCACCTTGGCCATCGACGAAGCCAAACGACTCGGGCACAACTACATCGGCACCGAACATATTTTGCTGGGATTGATTCGCAATGGCGAAGGAGTTGCGACCGGCGTGCTCGACATGCTGGGCGTCTCCCTCGAACAAATCAAAACCAGTGTGATGCGCGTACTCCGTCAAGGCGGCGCCACCACTGGCGCAAGTGGCGGTGCCGGCAGTAGTACGACACCCCAACCCGAGCGCCCTAGCAGTGCCAGCGCCAGTGCGAGCGCAAGCAGCCCGAGTGGAAGCAGTGCGAGTGGGAGCGGAAAAAACAACAAAACACCCTACCTCGATGCCCTTGGCACCGATTTGACCGAAATGGCCGAAAGTGGCCGGCTCGACCCTGTGATTGGGCGGAGCCGTGAAATCGATCGCGTCATCCAGATTTTGTCACGCCGCACCAAAAACAACCCGGCCTTGATTGGCGAACCCGGCGTCGGCAAAACGGCCATCGTCGAAGGGCTGGCCCAGCGCATTGTTGCCGGTGACGTACCCGATAGTTTGCGGGGCAAACGCGTGGTGTCACTCGACATGGGAGCCTTGGTGGCTGGCACCAAATACCGCGGTCAGTTCGAAGAGCGCCTCAAAAAAGTGGTCGACGAAATCAAAGAAACTCGCTGTATTTTGTTTATCGACGAATTCCACACCATCATTGGTGCCGGTGGGGCCGAAGGCACCCTCGACGCCGCTAATATTCTCAAACCTGCCTTGTCACGGGGTGAGCTCCAGACCATTGGGGCGACCACTCTTGATGAATATCGCAAATACATTGAACGTGATGCCGCCCTCGAACGGCGCTTCCAGCCCGTGATGGTCGACCAACCCACCGAAGAAGACACCATCAAGATTTTGCGGGGCATCAAGTCGCGCTACGAGGACTTCCACCAACTGCAAATCAGCGACGAAGCCATCATCGCCGCGGCTTATTTGTCGTCACGCTACGTGCCCGACCGCTTTTTGCCCGACAAAGCCATCGACTTGATTGACGAGGCCTCGGCACGGGTCCGGATGACCCGTAGCGCCACCCCTTCGGCGTTGCGCGATGCCTTGCGTGGCCTCGAAGTAATCAACAAAGAAATCAGCGCCGCCGAAGCCCAAGGTCAGACCGAATTGGTCGAAACCTTGCGTGAGCGAGCCGAAGTGATGCAACAGCGCGTCACCCAAGTCGAACGCGAACACGGCATCGCCGAAGGCAGTAGCAATACCACGCCACCATACGTCACCGAAGAAGACATTGCCGCGGTTGTGGCGATGTGGACGGGCATTCCCGTGATGCGCCTCACCGGCGACGAAACCGTGCGCTTGCTGCAAATGGAATCAGCGCTACATGGGCGCGTCATCGGTCAGAGCGAAGCCATCGTCACCATCTCCAAAGCGGTTCGGCGGGCCCGGGCAGGGCTCAAAGACCCCCGGCGCCCGATTGGGAGTTTCATCTTCCTCGGACCCACTGGTGTCGGCAAAACTGAGCTTGCCAAAGCCTTGGCAGAGTTCATGTTTGGCTCCGAAGAACACCTCATCAAAATCGACATGTCGGAATTCCAAGAGCGCCATACGGCGTCACGCTTGGTGGGGTCACCCCCAGGATATGTGGGCTATGGCGATGGTGGGCAACTCACCGATGCTGTACGTCGCAAACCCTACTCCGTGGTGCTATTTGACGAAATCGAAAAAGCCCACCCCGACACCTACAACATGTTGTTGCAGGTACTCGAAGATGGCTATTTGACTGACGGCAAAGGGCGCAAAGTCGACTTCCGCAACACGATTATCATCATGACTTCCAACGTGGGTACCGAGCAGATTCGCGGTGCGTCACGGATTGGGTTCTTGGGCAAAGATGGCGATATCGCCAACAAAGACCTACGCAACCGCGTCAACGACGCCTTGCGCCAAGTATTCCGCCCCGAGTTCCTCAATCGTTTGGATTCGACGATTATTTTCCATTCCTTGACCAACGAAGAAATTCGCCAAATCACGCGCTACATGCTCAAACGGGTACAATTGCAACTCAACGAGCACAAGTTGACCATCGACGTGACCGATGGCGCCTGTGATTTGTTGGCCAAACGGGGCTACGACCCCTCATTTGGCGCCCGGCCGTTACGCCGCATCATTACCAACCTCATCGAGGATCCCTTATCCGAAGGGGTGTTGGATGGGCGGTTTGTGGCGGGCGACACGATTGCCATTGATGTGGCAACCCTCGAAAACGGCGAAGAGTACTTACGCTTGAGTGCCCAACGCACCGATACACCGGTGGCGCTCGACGATAACGACGTCGTCGCCGAAACACTGGCATAACTCATGGCCAAAACACGCACCGTATTTGTTTGTCAGCAATGCGGGGCACACCAAGCACGCGAAATGGGTCGGTGCCCCAACTGTAGTGGTTGGGGCACATTGGTCGAACAAATCGAACGGCGCGAGGCACCTGCCAGCAATCGCCGTTCGGTGGTCGTGAGCGGCGCCGGTGCCCCTTTACCCTTGCACGCCATCCCGAGTGGTGGCGTGTCGCGTTTGCCTGTGGTCTATCAAGAATTTGCTCGTGTACTGGGTGGTGGCTTGGTACCTGGTAGCCTAGTGCTGATTGGTGGCGAGCCGGGTATCGGCAAATCGAGTCTGTTACTCCAGAGCGCGGCTCATTTTGCCGAACATGTCGGTGATGCCCTGTATATTTCGGCGGAAGAATCGGCCCAACAAATCAAATTGCGCGCCGACCGCATGGGGCTCAACCCCGAGCGCTTGTGGATTTCGTCTGAAACAAATCTCGAAACAGCGATTAGTTATATCGACAGCCAGCGCCCGGGCTTGGTGATTGTCGACTCCATCCAAACCGTCTACATCGAAGAACTAAGCTCGGCGGCAGGATCGGTCGGCCAAGTGCGCGAAGGTGCATTGCGGCTGTTGCGGGTCGCCAAAGACCTCAATATTCCCATTATCATCGTCGGGCATGTCACCAAAGAAGGGGCCATCGCCGGCCCACGGATGCTCGAACATATCGTCGATGTGGTGCTCTACCTCGAAGGGGAGCGCTTCCACCAATACCGGATTTTGCGGGGTGTTAAAAACCGTTACGGCTCCACCGATGAAGTGGGGATATTTGAGATGACGGCCACCGGGCTCCACGAAATCAGTAACCCCTCACAAGTATTCCTAGCCGAGCGTTCCGCCAATACGCCGGGGTCGGCAGTGGCGGTGACCCTCGAAGGGACGCGGCCGATTTTGGTGGAAATCCAGGGCCTAACCTCAAACACCGCCAATCCACAGCCACGGCGCACCGTCAACGGCTATGATCTCAACCGGCTACAGATGTTGTTGGCCGTGCTAGGTAAACGCGTTGGGCTGCCCTTGTTTAACCAAGACGTGTATGTCAATATCGTAGGTGGGTTGCGCATCGGCGAGCCGGCCGCAGATTTGGCGGTGGCCACGGCGATTGCGTCGTCGTTCCGCAATCAACGGGTCGCCTCAGACATGGTACTGATGGGCGAAATCGGGCTGAGTGGCGAGATGCGCAGTGTCACCCAAATCGAACGCCGTTTGGGCGAGGCTGCCAAATTGGGCTTTAGCAAAGCTGTCTGCCCACCGCTCCAAACACCCGTTCACATCGAGGGGATGCAAATCACCCAAGTCAAATCGGTGTTTGACGCGATCGAAGC
>CAISXI010000262.1 GCA_903889425.1 uncultured Roseiflexaceae bacterium
AGTCTGGTATTTATGGCATTACCCAGTGTGGCAGTGGCGATGAGCCAAGGTCAGAGCTGGGCCTACGTGGCAGGATTCGCCTTGATGCTCTGTTTCGGGATCGGGTTTGCCTCCACCGGTGACTCACACCACTCATTGATTGCCGAAGTCACCACCTCAGAACGGCGCGGTATCGTGGTAGCCGTGGTCTGGACTTTTACGATTATCAGTGCGATTGCGGCGGCCATCGTGGTCAAAGCCACCATGGGTGATACCCTCAATATCGCCGAAATGCAACGCTTATACAATTTGACGCCATTGGTGGTCTTGGTGGCTGCCTTGCCGATGCTCGGTATGGAAAAACGTCGTACCGCCGCGGAATTACAAACATTGGCTGCCCAATCACAGACTGCGGCGGTGTCGCCACTCAAGGCGATTGGGGTTGCCGTCAAAATGGTGCGCACCAACGACCAAGTACGGGCCTTCTTTGGCTTTGTCTTTTTTAGTATCTTGGGCATATTTTTGCAAGACGCCATCCTCGAAGTTTTTGGTGCTGAAGTCTTTGGTATGACAATCAAGCAAACCTCATCGTTCAACACGTTGTGGGGCAGTGGAGTGTTGGGTGGCATGATTTTGATGGGGGCGATTAGTAGCACCACCAACATCTCGAAGAAATTGATTGGCCAAATTGGGGGCTTTGGGACGGCCTTTGGGTTGGGGTTGTTGACGATGTCTGCCATGTTGCAACAACAATCCTTACTGACACCCGCATTGGTGGTGATGGGCTTGTTTACCGGTTTTTATAATGTTGGTGCCTTGTCGATGATGATGGACATGACGGTTGACGGCTCAACCGGGCTCTACATGGGCATGTGGGGCATGGCGCAATCATTTGGGATGGGGATGTCGTCGATTTTGAGTGGGGCGCTCAAGAGTGCCTTGATCGAAACGAATCTGCTTTCGGCCACTGCTGGTTATAGCGCCATCTTTGGACTTGAAGTGGTGTTGATGATCGTCGGTATGGCGGTATTGCGCAACGTTAACGTGCAACACTTCCGCAGTGTATCGAAAGCCGATTTGACCTTGGCGATGGAACAAGGCGCGAGCGCATAACCATTGGTGGTGATGCCTAACGAATGCACTATCGCGCCGATGCCTGCGCGGTAGTGCATTCTATGGATATTGAGGGGATTTGAAATGGCGAAATTTGATTTTCAACACGTCGCGAGTCACTACGACGACCTGCATTTACATAGCCCGGCGGTATCGCAAGCGGTTGGGCAGTACCTAGTCGATCAGGTTGGGCAGGGCAAACGCATCCTCGAAATCGGGATTGGCACGGGGCGGATTGCGGCGCCGGTGGTGGCGGCTGGAGGCGAAGTAGTCGGCATCGACATCTCGCCGGGGATGTTGGCGGTGGCTATGGAGCGCCACATCGACCAAATCGCCTTGGCCGACATGATGCAGTTACCCTTTGCCGATGCCAGTTTCGATGCGGTGTTGGCGGTACATGTGCTCCATCATGCCAGCGATTGGCGTTTGGCCATGCGCGAAATCGCGCGGGTTTTGCGCCCGGGTGGCTTGTTTATCGAAGGGCGTGACTGGAGCGATCCACAGTCTTGTAGCATGCGTATGCGCGCCAAAATGCGCGAAGTGATTATGAGTCTATCGCCGGGGATTCGTCCGCCGGGGGTAGGGGCTGCCCGCCAGCAGTTTTTGGCGCGTCTGGGTGGGATTACCGCGCCCGAGGCCCCGGCCACTAGTTGGTACGACCAAGCGTCCCCGGCGGCGATTATTGTCAGTATGCGGGCCCGCAATGACCCCGAAACTTGGGCGATTGACCCGCAATTACTCAACGACACCCTCGACCAAGTCGAGGTATGGGCTAGCCAAGAATGGCCAGACATGGTTGCGCTCCAACCCTACGAACGACGTTTTGTGGTAGGGATTACCCAGATTGACCCGGCGCGGGCATCTGCCGAGTAGGAGTGATGGGTACTGCTGTTGATCTGCTGGTGAAAACCAGAGGCGGTGCTAGAGGGGTAATAGAAAGGATGCGACCGATGTCGCATGAAATAGACGAAGTCAAGGAAGTCAAGCAACCGAGCATTCACCAGGTCTTTCCGTTCACGGCCATCGTAGGCCAAAGTGAACTGAAACTGGCCTTGGCGTTGTGTGTCATCGACCCATCGATTGGCGGGGTGATGATTATGGGGCACCGCGGCACGGCCAAAAGTACCGCAGTGCGGGCGTTAGCGTCGATGTTGCCGTTGGTCAAAGTAGTGGCTGGCTGCCCATATAATTGCGATCCGGTGCGACCATCGCCGTTGTGCAGTTTTTGTGCGGAGCATCCCAAATCCAAAAGCCTGACCCGCATGGTGCCTGTAGTCGATTTGCCCCTCGGCGCCACCGAAGACCGGGTAGTGGGGGCACTCGACATCGAGCGGGCTTTGGTGGACGGGGTGCAGGCTTTTGCGCCGGGGTTGTTGGCGCGGGCCAATCGCGGGTTTTTGTATATCGACGAAGTCAACCTACTCGAAGATCATTTGGTCGATTTGTTGCTGGACGTGGCGACCAGTGGGGTCAACGTGGTGGAACGTGAAGGGATTAGTGTGCGCCACCCCGCCCGGTTTGTGCTGGTGGGCAGTGGCAATCCCGAGGAGGGTGATTTGCGCCCGCAATTGCTGGACCGCTTTGGGTTGCATGCCCGGATTACCACGGTGACCGACATCCACGAGCGGGTCGAAATCGTGCGCCGGCGGCGGGCCTTTGACCTCGACCCGGTAGCGTTTTGTGCCAATTGGGACAAAGAGCAACAGAAGCTGGGCAAGCGTATCAAGGCTGCCCAAAAACTCTTGCCGGCTGTCGATGTGGCCGATGATGCCTTGTATGCCGCCGCCGAGCTATGTGCGTTGCTGGCCATCGACGGCCATCGTGGCGAGCTGACCTTGATCCGGGCGGCGGGGGCTATGGCCGCCTACGAAAAGCGGACGATGGCCACTGCTGACGACGTGTTGCGGGTGGCAGTGTTGGCCTTGCGCCACCGCCTGCGCAAAGATCCGCTGGAGAGTAGTGGTGACGAGGTGCGCATCGAGC
>CAISXI010000263.1 GCA_903889425.1 uncultured Roseiflexaceae bacterium
ACCAGCGAGGCCCGCGCAACATCCGTAAAAGTCCCCAATTCACCCGTGGCCAAAATAGTTTTCAAATGCGCATCACCACACATGGCGCGATAGGCACACACCTCGTCGTAGAGTGCCTGCCAGTTAGCGTTGAGGACGTGGCGGCGCGAGATGACAATGTCGATTTCTTGGGCACCGGCCGCCACCGACAGTTCGATTTCGCGCAAGCGCGTCTCGAAGGGGGTCAAGCCGGCAGGGAAGCCGGTCGACACCGCCGCCACCGGGATGGTGGTGCCGGTCAAGGCGTTGACCGCCGCCGGTATCATTTCGTGGTAGACACAGACCGCGCCCACCGTAATCCCAGCGCTGGCCATGCCCATGGCAGCCAGCAAATCGGCCCGCACCGGTTGGCGCGCTTTGGCGCACAGGCGATAGACGGTGGCGTCGGTATCGTCGCCAGCCAGGGTGGTCAGGTCGATGCAGGTGATGGCGCGGAGCAACCAGGCCAGTTGCGTCTGTTGTTTGACACTACGGCGGGCGGTATGGCTGGCACAACGCCGTTCGACTGCACTGCGATTGATGGTGGTGGCATTGATCCACTGCATATCGAGGGGGATGATGGGGGGGCGAGGATGGTGTGACATGCGGCCTCCTTGGCGCCATAAACTGGTGTAATTATGCGTATTATACGCTCAATACGGCATCATCACATTGTAAAATGTGATACAAAAATCGCGGTACGGGCAAGCCGCACCGCGTCGCTCCCTGTGACCCCAAAGCTCCAGATAACCGTGGTTACCACACGTCGCCCGTGCGCCAATCGCAGACCCAGGCCACCCCGGGCTGATTGAGATGACTGAGGGGTGTGATGAGCATCAGCCCTTCGTCTTCGGCGGCGGTACGGCTGATGGTGCCGTGATTATCCACAAAACTCTCACCCACAAAGCGTTGCCAGCCGTATTTGGCATAGAAATCAATTTCACCGGTTGAAAGCATAGCAACAACGAAATCACGTTGCGCCATGTCAGTAATTTGACGCATTATTTGGGCACCAATCCTCTGTCCTTGGCGGTCCGGTGCCACCGCCACCCCTTCGACATAGCCGACGCGGTAGGGTGTGCCAGCAATGGTGACGGTGCGGGTAATCAACGCCGCATGCCCGACAATCTGGTCGCCGGCGCTGGCGATGACCCGCACACCACCGCAGGCGTGGTCGTTGTCTTCGTCGCTGAACTCGCACTCAAAGGCGGCATCGAGCAGGGCACGGATGGCGTGGTGTTGGGTGGTAGTGAGTTGGTGGTCATAGCAGGTGTGGTAGGTGATGGTATGCATATCAGTGTCCTTGGGTCCTGCCCTCACGGCAGGGCGATTGGTCGCGGCAGGGCGATTGGTCACGGCAGGGCGATTGGTCACGGCAAGCCGTGCTAGAATCGCCCGTACGCCGTGATCGAATCGCCCGTACGCCGTGAGAGAATCGCTCGTGCGTTCGGTGCCCTGCAATGACGGTGCCATGCAATGACGGCGCCATGCAATGACGGTGCCATGCAATGACGGCGCTACTACACCGCCAAGAAGTTTTTCAGCATGGCGTGACCATGCTCGGTCATGATGGATTCGGGGTGGAATTGCAGGCCATAAATGGGATATTTCTTGTGCTTGAGGCCCATGATAATGCCGTCGTC
>CAISXI010000264.1 GCA_903889425.1 uncultured Roseiflexaceae bacterium
CTATCAACCAGCACCCCATTACAAAACCCGGCCGCCGCGACTCCGTTTTTGGTGTAGGTGACGCGTATCCCCGCATAGCCCCCAATCGAGGTCACATCGCTACTTGGGTCACCCCCAATTACGTGCGGGGCACTAAGCGCTGGTGTGGCCGCTGGCGCGCTAGTGACTGCGGGCGCACTGCCCCAGCCGATAGATTGCATCAATATGATGATGATTGGTATCAGTGATAGTTGTTTCATTTACCCACATCCCAATGTTGCGACACGTACCCATGTTCACCGTACCATGGAATGTGCAATTTTTTCTTGGTATTTTTACCAAGTTTTGGTAGTAGCGGTTATTGTCACTGTCTGACAACGTACCTTTACCGCCACACCACGATTAATTTGCATGTCCGCAGGTCGTATTTAGTGTTGTGTGACAGCAGTTCAGCATAGTCAGCGCTATTGAAAAACATGCGTCGATTTTGGCGATAAAAACAACGAGTTTTTTTCTAAAATTATAGTATTCGCATATTACACGTGACGAGGCAATTAATGGATGCAAACATTTATTTATTTGTCGGTTTAATGGCTACTTTCTTGGGGTTTTCGCTGATTATTTATACGATTGTCTTGTACGTTGCGCATCGTCGTAATGCCAAGCGATTTGTAGGCAACATAGACGTCGTGTCTACTCGTGATTGGGAAGCCAACTTACAACTCACATCACCTATGGCAGCCACCTCATCCACCGCAGCGAATCCAGTCAGCAATCCGTTCGATTTGCTCACCGCCACCAAAAGCAGTACGCCACCCGTGGCACCCACACCCGTGGCACCCACACCCGTGGCACCCACAATGCCAGTCATGACGACACCACCGCAGACCGTGGCGACACCACTAGGAGCCACACTCGACATGAATCATCAACAAATTCTAGTAATGCTCGAACAACTCGTCAAACAGCATCAAATGGGATTAGTCGATGACACTACCTACCAACAACAAAAACTTGAGTTGTTTGCACAATTATCCATTCAAACGGGAACTTCAGTGACTAGTTCAAAACCAACAGCACCCGACGAGCCCAGAACATACACCAATTACGAAGAATTAGTTGTTGATTTCACTGAAGGAATCATCACCGCCAAAGAATTTGAACAACACAAAGCCAAGTTCAATCAGTCAGCACAATCATAAAGAGGAGTTATCTCATGCCTCGTGATATTCGTTTTTTTGGAATTATTGGCATCATTTTATTTATTAGCGGCATTGTAATGGTGTATGCGAGCGGCAGAATCACACCAGATATGTTGAATCAGACTCCAGTTCCAACGCCCCAACCAGCCATTACGGCAATCGTCATTACCCAAACACGGGTACCACACAACCCGTGGAACGGTACATGGAATTGTCAAAATATCGATAAACTAACCCTCACTATCTCAGTCGACGGTAATTTTTATACAATTGTTGACAACAAAAACGGTAAATTTGTGGCCGTACTGACCGATAATGAGCTTCAAATCGAAGATGGTCGCGTCATGCGACTCAACAGTCAAGAAAACATGATTATCATCAAAACTGCAGATGATGCGTCATATTTTTGTAATTTATCAAAAACCCCCACTCCCACTCCGTAAGATTTAGTGCCGCACATCAACCACAATCAACGCAATGTCGTCGCTTTCTGGTGATGTGCGGCTTGTCGCCATATGTGTGGCAATCACACTCAACAAGTCTCCCTGCGTTAATTGCAGTGCATCAAGTGTATGCAAGCCGTCGCTGTACAATATCACACGCGATACATCTGTGGCCGGGAGTTTTAACACATGCAAATCCCCATGAATCATACGTGTTGATGACCAACGTTCCATCGTTTGAAACTGCGTTGGCGCAATCGGGACGATGTTCCCCTTGCGATCATACACCTTCAAGCGACAATCACCCAGCCAGTAGCACATCATCTCATTTGCAAGAGTATCGATGACCACTGCCACAAACACACTTTCGCTCCCAAAATCACGGCGTTGCATCAATGCTTCACGAAAAATAGTCGGATGTTGCGAAATATCAACATCATTAATTGCCTGTGTCACTTTTGGTACTAATGCAATCAGCTGTTGACCAAGTGACTCACGTACACGCGCTTCGTTTACAAGCTCGCTCTGCCATAAAACGCGTGCAATGGTTTGGGCAACGGCCATCGCCGCAATATCGCCACGGAACGACTGCCCCACACCGTCTGCAACCACGGCAACGATGCGCTGTGCGGTTGCCCTTAGCGCAAATGCATCCTGATTGTACTCATTCATTGCGTGTGCTTCAGCCGAACGTGCATAAGCAATATGGCAGTCAAAAGTTCCTGCCTGCAAGCGCTCTGGTGAAATGTCTACTACTGGGTTACTTTGGATATCGACAAGTGGTTTTGTAGGCGTGGTCATATACCATAATTCCTGTTAACGAATGCGAGTAGCAGCCGACATCACAAAGCCCATTTCAATCAATGACAAATCCATACCAGGTAACATCATCACCGAATTTGGGGCGATACGATACCCTTGTTGCATCATGACACTATGATACGAGGCAGGTAGTGGTGAAGATAAGCCCCGTAGGTGATGCGCATAGCGACCGTCATCATCATCGGTAAATCGCGTATCTTGGGTAATTCCTGACCAAGACTTTAAGTCACCAATGCCACCGACGACTAACATTTTGTCATTCAAAAAAATATTCTCTACGAGTACTGCGCCATCATTGACCTTGAGCGCTTGGATGCGTTTCACTGCTGGTGCAGGATCTGCACCGGTAAACTGCCCATCCGTCAAATGGCAGACCAATGGCGCGGGGCATGTTTGATAACGACCAATATGCTCTTTCAGCAATTCTTCGACATGCTGGAAGCCCAATGCCGTGTTTGTTGTGGTATCTAATTCCAACTTTGATACTTCAAGTGACGCCAATCGATCAATTGGTTGAATCCCCCCTACCAAATCATAGACACGCTCACTATATGCATAAATAGCGACATGATAACGAGGGCTAATCCGACTACCCCGTGTCGACAAAAACACCATACGGCGTAAGGCAACTGATAACGCTTCTTGCACAATATCGATGCGACGCTTTGTGCCACTCAATAAACCCATTGATTTACTAATGTCGATGAGATACACAATCAACGCAGGCGTCGTTGCTGTCGCAAGTTGGGCATATGCACCATATGTCATATATCATTCCTTTCAAACGTGCGCCAAAAATGACGCATCGCATGTCTTCTTCCATTTGTAGACTAATTACATACCAACGATGAACAAAGGAGCCTACAATGCCATTTAATGTTGATACTGGTCGGCTCAAACGGATTGCCGCCTCGTGTGAGCAACAAGCAAATCACTATGATGAACGACGACGTACCCTCGCACAGCACTGTATTGGCTTACAAAGTTCTTGGAAAGGCGTTTCTGCCAATGGATTCCAAGAAATGAGTAGCGAATGGATAGGATCAACCCAAAGTACCGTCAACGAATTGCGCGCCATTGCGCACCGACTACGTGAGCTTGCCGAGTATTACGAACGACTCGACCGCGAAGAACGCCGCAAAAAACACCGCGACTAATCTGGCACCACAAACTGCACCCGTGCCCGCGTCACCCCAGGTCGTGCAATTACTGCACGACCTGGTCGCATTCCTTGGCGCATTGCCACACTTTCTGCCCCAGTAAAATACAACTTTGGTGCCACTAACGTCACATCATTCTCTTCTTTGGCGTTGAGACAAATCACTGTTTGTGATTTCATTAGCTGGGTAAACTCACACGTCACCTTGGTTGCCTTCAATTTATCTGAATCTGCACTCACAAACACAAATAACCCGGTATCACGATGTGCTTGCAATAGTTTGGCGAGTCGTGCACGCAAACCACTCTCTAATTCTTCGAATTCATTCCATCGATCACTATCAACAACTAGTACTACTGGGGCAAACTTTGCCAGCATTTGGGCTCGTGTTATTAGTCCATTCGTTACAATTTCGTTATCATAAAACGCCTTCCGTTCCGCAAGTGCGTCTTCGAGAGCCTGTACGAGTGTAGCCCAACGTACCGTTGCAGATTCATAGGCAATGACCTGTGGGTGATGCTGGTATTGTGTTAATTGCATTGAACCATTATTCATCATCACGATTTGTGATTGAGGAAGTTGTTTCACAAAATAGGCCATAATAATCTGTGTCAACGAACTCTTACCACTTTTGGCACCACCACAAATCAACATGTAAGGGTTCTCAGTGGGCAGTACAAACTCTTCTACTTGCTCGGTATCAATGTTGACTGCCAATTTCATGACAAACGGTACCGGGGGATGATTATGCATGCGTTGGATGAATTCCATCGTAATCCGCTCAGGAATTTCACGAATTTGGTGCGTAAGCACAAATTGGGTATTGAGACTCATATCCTGAATCAACGACCGCAGATATCGCATCTGCCCCATCTCGCCGTCATCAGTCAATGCTGCAATTTGGCATTCGCAGGCAGGATTCGATGCCACCGCACGCCCGAGCACATCTTCGTCGATAACCATACCACGCCGATTGCTAATTTCATATGCCATGTCGCGAGACACACCAATCCCCAACGAGAACCCAATCTGTTGCCGAACGCGACTGCCTGCTTCATTGGGAGTATTCATGATAACGACTAAGTGAATTCCGAGTGGTGCACCGTTTTGGGCTACACGATCAATTGTTTCTTGTAACGATCGCACATGCGATTGATCACGCAATTCAATCACATTGTCAATCACTATCACAATCCGCGGTAATGGTCGTGGCGTTGATTCGCGGTATGCAGTAAACGTCACCCCACCCAACACACGGGCACGCATGGCAAGTTCTTCGTTGATTCGTGTATTGATACGCGTAATCATTTCGTTTTGTGCTAATGACGCAACTGCAATCGTATGTGGTAGTTGTTCATATGCACGCAGTAAGCCACTCGCCCCGAAATCCAAGAAAATAAACTGCACATCAGCAGGATTGTGTTGGAGCGCCGTAGACCCAATAAATGTCCGCGCAAACAAAGATCGGTTTTCACCAGCAGCAACATAGATACCGACATGCCCACGTTCACTCACTGGGATATACAATTCACCCTGTTTTTGATTAGCGGGGTCATCATACAACCCAATTAATGGCCGTACATCATCCTGACTCCCCCCCCATTGGGTACCATCCCAGCTCACGCGATAGCGAAACTGCATGGCAACGTCGGCTAAGACTGGTGGTTCATTGGGTAATGCCGGTGCCCACACTTGATATTGTTGCGTCATATGGTGTTGTACCGCTACATGCTTGATACATTCCACCAAATGTTCAAGTTGGGTTTCTTCACTTACTTGCACCCGTGGTCCAACTAATTGCGTGCGTTTCCCATCAATACCAATTGTATTAATCACTGGGGCATCAACCTCAGTCACCACATATGCATCACCGGTATATCCTGATTGAAACTGTATCGGTTGCCCTTCACCAATTTTGAGAAATCCTGCACCACGGCCAGGTAAATAGGCAGCTTCGGGGTTGCCAATCAAGTCAATGCTGTCTTCACGGCTCGCGACCTTCAAACAAAACCGATACGAGGTGTTGGAATATATCTGCTTGGTCACCACCCCACTTGGGTTTTGGGTAGTCAACAACATGCGCATCCCCAGCGTCCGCCCAATCCGGGCCACACTCACCAACTGGTCAATAAACTCTGGCTGTTCATCTTTGAGTTGGGCAAATTCATCGGCAATGATTAACATCATCGGTAATACCGGCATACTGCGATTCTTACGGCGCTTTTCGAGATAATCATTGATATCGTTAATTGAGTATTCCTTAAAAATGCGTT
The DNA here is from genome assembly GCA_903889425.1 of uncultured Roseiflexaceae bacterium. GTDB lineage: Bacteria > Chloroflexota > Chloroflexia > Chloroflexales > Roseiflexaceae > UBA965. The sequence goes on from CAISXI010000264.1 coordinate 5,879, forward strand.
GCCGGCGATTTAATTCGGCATTCAAACTGATAAGTACCCGATTTGTTTGACTGGCCGACAAATTTGATAGCACACCGGCAAGATGGGGTAAATGCGCGACCCGACCCGCCATCCCTTCGCCTTTAAAGTCCAACAACAAAAACACAACTTCTTCGGGGCTATATTGCGATGCGAGCATAGCAATCATCGTCAACAACAATTCGCTCTTACCAGACCCGGTAGTGCCGGCTCCCAACCCGTGCGGGCCATGCTTCTGGACATCAAGTACCACCGGCATGCGCCCACCACCGAGCCCGATGGGGACATATAGGTTTTCCCATGGATGATTCCGTTCCCATTTTTTGGCAAATTCAAATTGGTCGATACTTTCGACGTTCAGCAAATCCATCAAAGATACCCGTGCTGGCACCGAATTATCACCACTCATACTTGTGCTTTGCCACGGTGCTTGGGCACGAGCAAGACGCTCGGTCTGTGCGAGCGTAATTTGATCTGGCACAAACAAAATTTCTTGGGGATTTGCGTTTTCTTTGTAGCGGGCATTAATCGATTGAATTTCAATAATCCCCCGGCATTCTCGCGGGAGTTGCCCTTTTGAAACAATCACGACATAGACACCCACCATAGCGCCGTTATTGAGCACATACATAAACTTACGAAAGATGTCTTCACGTTGGACAAAGGCCTCTACATCAATAAAACAGGCCACATGCGCCATCCCTGTAAATTTATCGGCTCCGCCAATATTTTTATCACGCATTTGCTCAGATCGCTGTTGGATGAGTGAAACCAATTGTTCAATTTGGATACTCACATCATCGTGTGTCGACGCAATCATGCGGCGTGTCTGATTATCATTCCAAATATGCGGCAACCACCGCAACCACGTCCAATGTGCAAGTTGATTGCTATTTATCGCTAGACTGAGTTTTACATCGGCAGGACTATGATGCGTTACCATGTGCACCAATATGGACCGCAGAATATTTTCGCTGCCGTCGCCAGTAATACCCAACACCCCAATATTTGGCAACGGCACCGTAACAGCAGCACCGGGGACTGTTTTGGCGGCATTCACCAGATTTAGTAATTCTTGCACCAGCACATCTGAAGTCAAGCTACGACTTGGATTTTGGGCAGGTCGCACACGATATGTTGCGGGAATTCGCCCCAAGCCCACACGACAATGCAAAAAATCTTTGACACCATCATTTGAGCGCCAACGCTCCCACATCCGGGGCGACGGTTGACGGGTCTGGGCATCAGCACAAATCGCAAGACATTCATCAATCGCAGGATGAACATTTTCGTGTTCTCTCCGTTGTGTATCTGCTAGAGTATCAATAAACACCATTTGATCGGCTAAATACACGCGGTAATCTTTTTCGCGTTGCGCCATACTCCGTTTAAATCGACGTGGCTCAAGTAAGTTTTGCACAATCGACCCAACACTCGCCATCATCATCAATCCAGACAAGAGTGGCACCCACCACAATGGGTTATCCGTGTTGTTTTTATTGATGAATGTATATGCAAGTGCACCACTCATCCCGCCCAACATTCCAAAAATCTGCAAAACCATAATCCATGTTGGTTGATTTGAACGCGTCGGAATCGACGGTGGTAACTCGATAACCACATCTTCTGACGGGTAGACTGGCATCGTACGCGGAGCTGATCGATGATTACGTCGCATTGTACACCCTATCTATTAACCGAAATTCGAATCATTCATACCCATCATTCCAATCACCCGCACGCAGTTGGCAGATCACGGCAGGGGAGGCGATGCGGTCATCACCCATTTCGTGGCGGCGTTACTACACTGGGTTAAGTCTGTAGGGAGCATTGCCAATGCCTGTTGCACGGCACCAGCACCGAGCATACCAAGGTCACGCAATCCACTACTTCCTACTGCCAAGCCGGTGTGCATCGCATCAGAACTAGCTACCAAAGGAGCCATGGTACGCTCAAACGCAAACTCACCAAGTTCTTTTGTTATTGGTGGCACACCATACACAATCTGTGCAAGTTTGGGCACCAATGCACTCACTGCACTCATTTCTTGCGTTATTGGTTGTGGTAAAGTTGGCAAAAACTGCGTAAGTACTGCATTAAGTGCCAAGATTTTACTTCCCAACACTGCAGGAGACCCAATTTGCTGGATTACCGCATCAATCGTGGGCATAATAATTGCAGTCTGCTGTTGCATCGTTTCTTGGGTTAATTGTTTAGCATATGTGGCGATCCACGCATAGCGTTGTGCTAGTGACCATGTATCAATGCGTTGAATCTGTGTATTTACCCAATCCGCATTTAACGCCAACGTTGCAAACCAGTTTTTTGCTGACTGTTGATATGCCATTGTTGCCAGCATAAATGCTTGAGTATATGTGCTACGCTCATAGGCAAGACTGCGAATCTGGGTTGCTAATTCATAATCCGTACGGGCAAATACATCTGCACATGTAGCAAGGTAGCGCTCTACTTGCGTACCAGCAGCGTCGATAGCCCGATGCGCTCTCAGCAAATCATCAGCACGTTGGCGGACTTCGTTAAGCCCACGCCCACTGTCATGCATACTATGTACTTCGTTATACGCACGCCGTACATAGGTATCCATGTCACGCAAACCGTGACGCAAATCAGTAGCAACATCTTGTAATGAATCCAGATAGACCAAAATTTCAGTCATGTATCACCTATGCAAGCAGTTGCCCGATTACCCAAAATTACTCTTCCACCACCCAGTAGCACCGTTATATAAATTACTTGCAGTACTTTTGACCGTATCTGCAGTATTGGTAACAAAATCTGTCGCTTGCTTCATTGCCTCGTGCGGATTTTGCACTGCATAACTGACCCCATCAATTACCTTGTTCGCAACCCATTTCGTCGCCTTCACCGCTTGTTCTTTTAAATCAATTACTTCCAAGACATTACGCAGACTTGATGCTTGCTCTTTCATGCCAAAAAACTCAAGTCCCGATGCCACACCACCCCCAATGAGTTGCACACCATCAGAAATCAACAATACGGTACCCACACCTGGGATGAGTTTTGTTGCTTCTCCAAGCGCCCATTTGACTGCAGCCCGCGACCCTATGTCAACCAAATCATTGCGTAATCCTGACCAATCGCCGTTTTCGACTCCTTTGAGCACCAAATCAGCGTACTTGACCCCTTTGCCCAAAGCATTGACATATCCATTGATTCCACTGAGTTTATCGAGTTTATTTTGAAAAACACCGGTAACATCACTAACAACGCCCATGGTCCGCCCAAATGTAGTATCAGAATCTTCCAAAAAGTCACTGACATTTTTGAGATAACCTGCATATTTATTTGCTTTGCCGTAATAATTTTTCCAATCAGCAATTCCACCTTTGAGCCCATCGACTACGATACGCATCCCCGGTAATACCGCACCAACCGTCACGCCACCAATTGCAAAATTTTGGATGACTTGATGAAACGCAGGCTGCCGTTGCGAACCAATCATCGATGTTAATTCATGCTCAGTATCAACAAAGCGTTGGGCTGTATCTTGGACAAAGCGCTTTACCGTACTGCCACGCTCCATTTGCGTAGTATGTTGGCGATACAAGTCACGTGCCCGACTGCGGACATCGTTCAACCCCTTGGCTGAATACGAGATGTCACTCACCATCTGCGATGCATTGCGGATGCTATTTTCCATCTCACGCATCTGCATTTCCATCGTGCTTGCAAGTTGCTGAAGCTCATTAGGATTAACAAGTATTGTTGTCATGGTGTTTATTCCTCACCGTACAATTTCTTATTAATGTGACTACAACCGTGTCTCATATAGCTCAACGTTATGGTCACGATCCACCCCAAATCCAATTGGTCACCTGTTTTTTGGCATCTTGATATATACCACTAACTGCATTTTTGACTTGATTTGCAGTGTGGTCGACGAAGTCTGTAGCTTGTTTCAGCGCTTGATGTGGATTTTGGTATGCATTAATTCCTGCATCCCATATTTTTTTAGTGTGTGATTGCAAATCAGTTACGTCGCTTAGTACATTCAATACTTTCGCAGTCGTATGCCATCCATTTTTTTCGGCAACATTGCTCGCAAAATCTGAAACACCAGAAACTAACTGTGTACCAGCCATAACAAGACCATAACCACTCGCTATGCCGATAACTGCAAGCGTACCTGTTGCAAACATATTTAAGGCTTCATCATATGCTTCATTGTACTTTCTGCTTGCCATTTCATAATCACCACGAGCAAGTGCCGCATCAGCATCACTACTCGCTACTTTTGAATCATATATATCCTTCCCCATTGATATAATATCTAGGAAACCGCCTAATCCTGTTGACCATTCCTTACCGAGTTTAATACCTTCTTTTGTTGTCGGCCATAGATTAAATAAATTATCTGTATATTTTGCAAATCTCTTAACCAATTTAGGGTATTCCAACCCAATTTCGTTAATTAGATTCGTGCCTCCACCAAAATTAATCAGTCGCTCTATTAAGTCATCTGCAATACCAATTGTTGCCACACCAAAACCTGGCAATTGCCCTAACACTCCCAAATTATTTTGGCGCATAAAATCCACAAAATTACCGTTCGATTGACTCCGCACCATTCCCGCTAGCTCTTGATCTGCATTAGTAAAACGTTGCACGCTGGCGGTGACATGTTGGTGAACTGCCATGCCACGCTCATGGAGCTGGCGATGTTGGGAGCCGACGTTGCGCCCCCGTGAGCGCACATCGTTGAGCCCCTTAGCACTATCTGGAATCGCAACAATATCGCGAGCAATCTGTTGTACCATCGTGTCCATTTCGTTGATGGTGATTTGCCATTGTCCAGCGAGTTGTTGCATTTCATTGAGTGGGACAACAATTGCGTTGCTCATAGTTCACCATTCCTAATTTGTGCATTCTGTAACTTCATCAACTACCACGAACGGTCTTTATAACTATTGTGGATACCCATAAGCCGATCTAATCCTTCAACAACATAAGTAGGCGCGTCCATAATCAGCCATTTCATTGAATTTGTTATTGACTCCCCTACATCCTTGGGAAGTTTGTCCAACACAGGTTTCACCACGTTATAGTCTTGATATCCGTGCGCATCCATCAAATTACTGAGTAACAACACATTTTCTCTGATTTGCTGATATGGCTGGCTAATCTGAGCAAACACGGGCTCACCTAATACATACAATTCATTTGCCCTGTTCGTAGTAAATGTGTCCCACCAAGGAAGAAAATCACCTGTACGCAACCCATCCGCAAATATGTCAGCCTCATCAGCAATATGTTTAATTACCGTAAATTTTTGCTGAATACCGGATGAGATTTCTGGTAAAAAACCTCCTAAAGTCTTATTGATTTCATCGTACTTATTCTGCATATTTGTAATATACTGATCTACATTTTTTATCTGTTCATTCGTCCAATGTAAAATTTCATCTGCCTTTTCAAAAACAACTTTTAATTGCAAAGAACCAACCATTGTGGTCCGTAACACATACGCATAATATCCTTCACCTGGCATTTGCATACTCCGCACCATCCCCGCCAACTCGTGATCGGCTTGGGCAAAGCGTTGCACGCTGGCGGTGACATGTTGGTAGACTACTGTGCCTCGATCAAAGGTTTGGCGATGCTGACTCCCCACGGTGCGCCCCCGTGAGCGCACTTCATTGAGTCCTTTGGCATTATCAGGAATATTGGCAATATCACGGGCAATCTGTTGAACCATCGTGTCCATTTCACCAATGGTAGTCTGCCACAGACCAGCGAGTTGTTGCATTTCATCGAGTGGGACAACGATTGCGCCGCTCATATTACGCTCACTTCCTACAATGCAGTCAAACATGCCCCATGAACCCGACGACGAACATCTTGCGTCGATGTCGACGCAATAGTGAGCCACGGACTATTGGGGTCTTTGTCTGGCGTCACCATGTAACAAAGTTGCGCAGATGCAATCATGGCAAACCCATCGATTTGGTCAGTAATACTACGCAGCATCGAAAACGACACATTATAAGTACTATTAGCAAGTGTTTCGGCTAATCGTTGTTGTGCGATGGGGTCACCTTGGTCTTGTGACAATGCGCGCAATATTGCTTGTGGTCCTTGTTTACGGACTTCACGCGCAGCATTCATTGTCGTCGAGCGTACCCGCAATGGATTCACATCAATTGCATTTATTTCTTGCGAGATACGTAATGCCAACGCAGCTTGTTCTGCGATTTCACGGACATCTTCAAATACTTCAAACGTATGAATACCTTGATCTGCTTGATGCGAAATCAATAATCCCGGCTTCAGTTGAATCGGGAATGTGGTAGTAATATCGAAATTTGCCGAACGCGTATTGATGACCGCCATTACATCAGGCCCAGCACTCGCAGCAATGATTCCCATGACCGATTGGTCAACTACAAACTGCCCTTCATTATTGAGCTCAACCAACCCACGTGCAATCAACGTACGTAATGCTAAACTAAACAATGCCTCACCTTCCGGGCTTGGCACAAACGGGTCGACCCCCATCATGCCGGGCAGTTTGGCAATTTGTAGCAGCACGTGCACTTCTTCACGAGCTAATTTGAGTCGAATGACAGCGGCCATGAGAACCTCTTTTCTTAACTACAACAAGGACAGCTCCATACTACATCATGGAGCTGTCCTTGCAGACAATCGTTACCGTCGAATACCCTGCTGGTCAGCATCAGCAAATCGTTGCGCAATTTTTTTGAGCGTATCTTCTACTGTTTGGTGCCGTTCCAGATACTGCGTCATCATCTGCTTGGCCGACTCAAAGCGTTGCATGAATTGCTCAGAGGTTACGCCATCCCATTGCAACGAATTGATACGATTTTGTAACATACTGATTTGTTGCTCTGCTTCTGCACGTTGCTTGGCAAAATCTGCAGCTACACGACTCACTTCATCGGGTGTGATTTTAATCAAGTTTGACACTGTGTTGCTCTCTTCCTGTTATTAGCCCAACCGCGCTTCATCGGCAGCCTTAAACCGGGCAGCAATTTCGCTTAATTGCTGATTGATCAATTCGAGCTCTTCGTGGTATTTCTTCTTGAATTGCAACGCCTCTTCCCACGACTGGAAGAACGCCTGGTTTGTCATACCAACCCAATCCAATGCCCGCAGATTCGAGTCCAAACTTGCCACACGCGCCGCTGCCGCAGCAGCCTCTGTGGCAAAGTTTTTGCCGATTTCGCTTACCACTTCATGTGGCATCTGAATGTTAGTCACATCCGTCTCCTTTACGACTCAACCAATACACCACATACCAACCTATGCATTGTCATCTTTTTTCAAGCGATCATTTGACAATGCGCGACGTTGGAATGTTATTGCAGGGCTACCCGTTGCAATCGGAGTAGCAGGCAACACACCAATCATTGATACCGCCCCTTGTACCGGTGATGCGCGACGCACACAATGCGCAATCAACCAGGCACCATCACGAATATCTTCAGCTAACGCCGTCTGTACCGTTGAAATCTTTGTCGGCGTCGCAGCATGGGGTTCAATCATCTCTAACTCGGCAATCGTAACTTCTTGCATATTCGCAAATCCTAATGTATGGATTAACTGCGTCATAATGTCATTAAGTGGCCGATTATCGGGAATTTCGATATCGACAATGTCAGTCTGACCAGCCATGCTAAATGAGACAATCACACTATTGGCACTCATACGGCACTCACTATTCCACATTGAGTCGTCAACAACCACCCTAAATACCCAGGCTGATACGGCTCAAATCGATAATCATCACCCACAACGTGAGACATCCACCACTGGTTCTGGAGATACATCAACCGATAACGCACGCGGACTTCTTGTTGCCATACCGAAACATCTACCGCCCGTGCAATAAATTTGGCTGCATTATTGCGCTCGAGCATACGATTGATATTGTGGGCTGCCATTTGAAATGCTGGCCGTGGCTGCGGATTGACCTGGGTTTCAACATTCGTATGTTCAATCACCCGGGTAATCATCGTGGCCATATCAATGTGCTCAATCGTCAACATATTGATGCCACTTTGGCGCACAAACATGCCACCTGGTACTCCATATGATTGATAATAACCACACATCGTTGAAATAGATTTGTTGCTTTTCAGTTCAACCACAACCGCATTCGATATATGTATCAATTTCATTAGAAACTGCTTCAGTGGCTCACTTAATTGGAATTCTTGACCTTCTACTGTCGCAAGGCGGTTACGCACCAACATCACCATTGCCTGCAACATTGACTGCTCTACTTCAGCCGCTAACCAACCACGATGTGGATCAGGAATACTTGGCAAAGAAGTAATACCTAACATGTTTGTCGCAAGCTGAAACTCTGCTGGTGATAACGCAATCTGCATTGTCGCATCCATTCTGAAAACCACTTCGATAGTCTCATACTAGGTGATAGTGTGGTGATACAATTCGCCAATTTAGACGCACATTCAATAGTACAGAAACATTAATCAAATCATGTGGTTATAGCTCATGACACGAACGACGCATGTGATTGAAATAATTGCTTGATATGTACAATCAACAACTGCCAAATTTCTATATCACGATCTGCACAATCTTCATCAATCTCACCATGCACCCGCTGAATCATTGCCCTATATTGTTGGTAGGTGTGATTCGCAAACAACATATACACGTGTGGTTGCAGGGGAATGCACACCGCTAGTAATTGGATTAGTGGTCCAGCAGCTATTTCTTGTTCGATTTTCATTAAGTAGAGTGCCCCACATTCTGCTACATGCACTAGTTGTTGGTGATCAAAATATTCGATTTTTTTGAGTATTTGTTGCAATTGCATATGTGCATCCTGTAAGCGCCCCTCTAATACAGAACACAACGCATGCATAATTGATACATCCCACATATACGTTTCAATCGAAATGAATTGAAATTTCGCATATGCATCATTTAATTGTTGATGGGCAAGTGCATATTTGTGGGTTACAATCGAAATTTGCGCACGCAGGTAGGCAGCCCGCGCATTTATCAGACAATTTACAGGAAGCGACGTTTGCTCTATTTTCATACATGTAGTCAACACATCTGCGTGCTGGCCACGGTGCATTTGTATTTGTGCAAGATGGCTATATGCACTGGCAACGAATGATTCATTTTTTAATGCAGTAAACACAATAATCGCTTGATTAATATACGTATAGGCAAAATGGCTATTTCCTTCAGTCATGTATGTAAGTGCGAGCTCTAGCTTACTCATTCCAACAAACAACAAATTATTCGACAGCATACATGTCACTTCGAGTGACGTAAGTACCTCTCGTGCTTCTGTGATAAACCCACAACGCCACAACCCACTACCATACACCAGCTGAAATCGCGCATCTACTTCAGCAGTAAATTCTGTACCTTTGATTTGCTCACACAACAATAAAATAGACTGATGCAATCGTAAATCAGTCCACACTACATGCCAACGAAATAACCCATTTACCACAATATCCAGATTAACCCCAGCATCTTTGATGATATGACGCATTACTTCTACCACGTTATGCCAATCATGCCGATCAATATACGGGCTATCATCTTGCTGTATAAATGATTCATACACGCCATCTAATGCGTGAATGAATGTAATTCGCTTTAAAGCCCATTGCGTATAGTCCCAACGTTGTTGATACCATATTCGGGCAACCGCATGCAAAGAAATAAGATTGTATTCATAAACAGTCACAAGGCCTTTGCGCACAAGTGCATGAATCACATTAAAGACATCACCATCACTTGCACCACGATCAAACACAAGTTTTTTTACAAACTGCACACTCACAAATGACTCAAACAACACCAACGTTTCGATTACACGCTGTTCGAGTTCGGATAATACTTCCAAAACACGATATATGTGCATATCGTAGTCCATCACCATGTTGCGTGATTGATTAAACGAAAAGGCCAATAGTTTAATCGCCAATGGATTACCATCACACTGCCGGATTTTCCCTTGGAGCATCGCAGAATTACGTGGAAAAATAGCATTTTGCTGACAGGTCTGCTTAAATAACACCAAAGATTCATCTATGTTTAATGGACGTACCACGACGCTTCGTAATCCAGACCCACTGATTGATGTCAACGGCAATATTGTGGTCACCAATAATTGGATATGCGTAATCAAATGCACAATATGGCGTAACAGACCAATCATCTCGTCATTGGTTTTGCCAACTAAATCATCAATAAACACAAATAACGGTGTTGTGCGCGCAATAGATTGCAAGCGAAGCAACAAAGATTCATTGCCTATAGGCGCAACATGCAAAACCAAGCACATTTGGGCAACAAATGACTCAATATCAACAATTTGATGCCCCGATAACACAACAACACGGCGTGTGTTGAGTGACTCAACAGATGCACATATTTTCAATGCGACATGAGTTTTGCCAATCCCACTCGGTCCACTAATGCACACAATCGTATGCTGATCAAATGACTGATTGATATCGCTTACGAGCGCTAGCCGATTATTGAAATCAACTTCGTAGTTACCAGCACTTATCTTGGCTGCATCGTATAATTTCCAAGCATTATTCCATTCTACTAACGGAAAAAACCGTGCTAACCGTCGAAATTCACGAATCGGCAAGCGCCCCGCATCACATAATTCGAGTATTTCTTGTGCCGATGCACTCCCTGGACTTACCTCTAATATCACTTCAATTAGACAGACCAAGTCTTCAGAGGGGATGACTGTGCGCCGATCTGGACGCGTGGTGAAATAATTCTGAAATTCATCGCGCGACATCTGCGCATATGCTGGGCGACGTTGATTCATCTGCTCCAGCAACAAATTACGGGTTAATCGACGTTGTGGTTGCGGATTAGTCCGTGACCGTTCTATAAAATTCGCAATAATTGATAAGATTCGTTCTTTATCTGAATTCATCATAATCCATTTCCACTATCCGATTGGTGCAGCAGTTGGGTTTGCTGGTTTTGGCTGTGGCTGTGATTGTGGATTTGGCACGGCGGTATCTGTTGGCAACGGCACAGCAGTATCTGTCGGCAACGGCACAGCGGTATCTGTTGGCAACGGCACAGCGGTATCTGTTGGCAAGGGTACCGTGGGTGGTACTGGCGTTGGTGTTGACCGTACTCTAGTGGGTACTATTACTGGTACAGCCGTAGCAGGCACCATCGTATCGGTGGGCACAACCGTCGGCTCACTGGTTTGGGTAATCGTCGGCTCTATCGTATACGATGGGGTCAAGGTTTCGTTATTTGGCAATATCGTAACGACTATTTGCGGTAAAATCAATCGGTTTTCTGTTTGATTTGCCAGCAAACCAAACACCACAAATCCGGCAATTGCCACCGAAACTGCTGTACTCCCCACCACAAATCCCAAACGACGCCAATTCATTACGCCTGCACGAGCCACTTGACTCACTATTGGAGGAGTATTTCCTGTTGGTGGTTTTTTCACGTCAATTCTTGGCGTGGACTGTAATATCGGCGGCGATGCCGTCCCCCCCAATAATTTCGACATATCATAATTGAGGCGTTGTTGGATTCGTTGATAGGCAGCTCGGGTATTTGCATCACTTTTGACTTCGGGAAGTTTGAGTCGCACCTGAACTTCATTCAAGGTATGCGCTAACTGGGCCTGCAATTTCTCTTGGATTGGTGGCTGAATCGACACCACCTTGCGAAAGTATTCTTGCATCCCACGCGCCCATTCCCAAAATGCCGGTGTGTCACTTAAATGCTCAGAATACCAACACTGCTCAAATAATTTGGCAAGCTCACTACCACCTAATTGCGTCAATGTATGGCGCATAAGCTGATAGCGCGGGGTATCTTCTTGTAGTTCATCTGGATCAAAAAAACTATCACCATGTACCTGTTGGCGAAATTCTTCATCACTCCAACAAATCATTTCGCACAACAAAATCGCCCCCGCAAAACGATCTGCATACGGATGCCACAAACCATCGCTAGCACTGCGATGCGTATAACCAGGAGTGCCTTTGGGGAGAATTTCGGGCATCGGCACACCAGTAGCACAAATTTCTTCGACGTCAATCAAATCTACTTCTGGTGGCCAGAATCGCACCAATATATTCCCCGGTGACAAATCACAGTGGGTAACCGCATTTAATTCCATTTCTAACAAGATATTGAGAAATTTCTGCACCACCGTACGCATTGTCGGCAAATCAATATTTCGCTTACGTTCGTCTGTTTCTATCAAAATGTCGTACCATGTCGCACCTTCGATCCATGGCATCAATACCGACCATTCGAGATCTGCCTCTCCTAACGGCGCTTCTCCACTTGCACTCGGTGCCAATACCTCGCGATTACATACGCCTAAACCTGTCAACGTCGCATATTGTGATAAACGTGTCGCAGTAATCGATACCTGACTCGTGCGATACATTTGCTTAAATACCTTTAAGGCTTTTGATGCATGCAATGAGTCAATCCGATACACTGTAGCCCGACCACCCTCTTGCGCAAATGGATAATTAGGACTCTGCGGGTGCGGGGCGATACTATACGTCGTCCCGTTGATGATTAATTCTTCATGTACTTCTGGTCGAAATGGCATAGCAGTTACATTCATACTTGTCGATAGTAATATCCTTTATCATACATTTGCATTTTCAAAAATTAAATGTTATTTTTACCAAATTTGATTGTATGCGTCGGTATAGACGCAGATATTTTTGTAATTTTTAACAAAAATATCTGCGTCTCATGGAGTGTATATGCTATCGATTATTTACGGGCAGAGTGCTTGGGCATACGTCGGCACCATGCTCCCCGTGGTGCGTCCAGATACTGTAGAAATTTGAATCGTTTGGCAATACTCAACTTGGGCATAGCCGTCAGATCCATAGCCGCCATTGGCATAGCGACCGAGCCCACCTGATCCACCCCACAGTGATACTTCATTCAGCACGACACGACTACCCCGCACAAAGATACTCCCACCAGCCCCACCACCACCACCACCTTCACCACTCCCGGTGGCAAAAGCCGCATTGGTCCCAGCTGACCCATTAGCAGTAATCCGTGTAATCGTAATACCCCGGGCAGTCACCAGCACCGCCCCTGCGCCAGTACCGCCATACCCACCATAATGCACAGTGCCATCGTTGGCACCGCCACCACCACCACCCGATGACGGCACGATACGTGTACGATAGTCAGACATGCTCCCATAGGTGCCGGCGAGATCGCCCAGTGATGCACCGACCTCACCACCAGCAGCACCTTGACCTTTGGCGCCAGCAGCACCGCGCACGAGGTGCGAAGCGCCACCACCACCCGAGCCACCACCACCCGAGCCATTATCACCACGACCACCGCCACCACCTAGGGAATTACGACTATTGGTACGGCTTCGTACCACCACAACACTCTCCCCTTGTTCGCCATTGGCGTTGGGTGCACCAAAGGCGCCACGACTACCACCTCGGAATCCTGCAGCATCGACATTTAACGCACTCAATACCACATCACCACTGGCCTTAAAGACCAAGATACCACCCATGCTGCCATTCCATGGCGCCGCTGCAAGTGATGAAGATGACCCATTAACATGAATGAAATTATGCACTTTGAGGATTTGCACCACACCACTCGATACCGTATACGACTTGGTCGTCGCATCCCATAGCGTCAATGTTGTCCCCGTACATGTCTTAGCGAGTGCATATTCATAGGTTCCAGGGGCACTACCTTGGGTCTGGTGGATGAGAATTTCATCGTTATTGATAATAAATCCACTACAATCGGCAGTCAACGAGATGGTCGTTGCGCCCACACTAATCGCTGAGGCTGCAGTGCGGATCTGGGCATAGTTTGGCATGTAGCGTGTTTCGCCACCACTGAGATTCAATGTACCATCATGCCCATCACCATACGTGCTCAAAATCGGGCGAGGCAACGGTGTATTGCTGGCCGTCGGCGAAAGCGTGCGCGTATGCGAGCGCGTCATACTTGGGGTAAGTGTACGTGACACCGTGAGCGTCCGACTGGCGGTCGCCGTGGGGATGAGGTACTTGGTTGGAGTCGCCGTCGGCGACGGCGTCATTGTTTGGGTACCTGCAATCGGTTGGATGATGTCAGTGACATTTAAGTCAACCATGACTGTCCGCCCAATATCGTTGATAAACACCAGTTGTTCTACAAGTCCTTGCGGGGTACGAAAGGCCACTCGGTATTTACCGGGAGCTAAATAACCAAAGGAATAACGCCCTTGACTATCGCTGGTGGTGGTATAAGTACGAGCTGTATCACCGGTGCCGGTGGTGTATTCCACTATTGCACCGACGGGGCTGTCACTATTTTGTTCGTCATTCCACTGATTCTGCTGCGTGTATGTCCCTTGAGGAAACATCATTTGCAGATAGTCATTATTTGGCGTTGTCACACAATTTGGTTTACAGGCATCACTGAGTGTCTGGAATGAATTAAATCCTGGATTTAGTCCACTTGGGATTCGGAATGTGGTGCCTGCTTCTGGGCCGGTCAACCACTTCCACGTCCCCTCGCTATCGGCATCACTGCCACCCAACCATTGACGCGGGTACCAGCCACGAGTCATGGCCGGCCACTGCCCGCCCTGAACTGGCTGGCGCATAAAGAGTTGGTGCACACACCGGTTTTCTTCGGGTGACGTGATGGTTGCCAAATAGCCACTCGCACCGCGCCATGTGCGTGTGGCGGCCATGTCACGCGCTTGTGTCCATGTCCATGCCCCGTAGAGTGATTCGTAATAGTGACGTTGTCCTTGCCAGTCCACCCATTCACAGCCTTGATTGACATTAGCCTGCCACGGCTCGCTGATGGGACGCGGAGTGGTACGATTTATCGTCTGGCCATTACCCAGCCCACCACCATCGCCACTACCCAAACAACGGACTTCGCCACCGCGGCGGAGCACGCAGATGACACCATATGTATTGCTTGCCGCAGCAACGGTTACATCTACTGCATCGCTAATACCACTAACTTGATACGGCGTAATACTTGCAGTACGTTCTCCGCTATGCAAGATACCACCCCAGCACCACACCGTACCGTTTTGCAAAACGGCACAGTTTTTGGCATCACCTACTGCCACTTTTTTGACCGAACTTACACCATCGATTAATTTTGGTGTCGCATATGCATTCCCTTGCGATGCAGCTTGTTGCCCGGTACCATCACTCCCGATACCTGCGGCAGTGCCCCAACACTTGACTTCTGCCGTATTCATAACTGCACAATGATGGAACGAAGCAACGGCTAATTGTTGGATGGTATCGAGATTTTGTACCTTTACCGGAATATTGTTCGTTGTATTGGCAACCCCATTCCCATACTGGGCAAAGTATGAATTATCACCCCAACACCACACGGTGCCGTCTTGTTTGAGGGCACAGTTATGGATGTAACTCGGTCCTAGCATCCCTACATTTGTGACGGTGCTGTTGGGTATCATTTTGTATGTC
>CAISXI010000265.1 GCA_903889425.1 uncultured Roseiflexaceae bacterium
GTCGAAGATCGCACGTTGTTGGTGCACTACTTGCGCGAACAACTCAATTTGACCGGTACGCACATTGGGTGCGATACCAGCCAGTGTGGCGCATGTGTGGTTGTGGTCGATGGCAACAGTGTCAAGTCGTGTACGACGTTGGCTGCCCGATGTGACCATGCCAGTGTCACCACCATCGAAGGGCTCGCCCAAGACGGCAACCTGCACCCCTTGCAAGAGGGTTTCTGGGAATGCCACGGGTTGCAGTGTGGCTTTTGTACGCCAGGCATGATTATGTCGGCATACGATATGCTCCAACAAAACCCCAACCCCACTGACGACGAAGTGCGTCATGGTCTCGAAGGCAATCTGTGCCGCTGCACCGGTTACCACAACATTGTGCGGGCTGTACAATATGCCGCCGCCAAAATGCGTGGTGAGGAAGTAAGCGCCCCCAACGTCTAAGGTGGGGTGATGGCTAATGGCGGTTATCCATGCTCAAATGATTTGGCAGTAATTCGTTCGTGTAGGAGGTTCAACGATGACATCTGAAGCAACGACTCCGATGATTGGTCGCGCTATCAAACGGCGTGAAGATCCCAAACTCATCACTGGCCAGGGAAATTTTTTGGATGATGTGAAACTCAACGGCATGACGCATGCCGCGGTGTTACGTAGCCCATATGCCCACGCCCGCATTCTCTCGATCGATACCCAAAAAGCCGCTGCGCTGCCTGGTGTGGTAGCGGTGTTTGTCGGCAAGGATTTGCTCGACGTCAACCCGTTACCGTGTGCCTGGCCTGCTGGTGGCTTCAAAAACAATATGAACACCCCGCGCGCTATGGCGGTGGATGTGGTGCGCTTTGTGGGTGAAGCTGTGGCCGTGGTTATCGCCGAAGACCGCTTCATTGCCCGCGATGCCCTTGACCTGATCGATGTCGATTACGAACCACTCGCGGTGGTGGTCGACCCCGAAAAAGCCACTCAACCTGGTGCGCCCCAGCTCCATGAAAACGCCCCCAATAACGTGGTCGTTGAGTGGTCGGCTGGCAACCGCGAAGGAACTAATCGCGCCGTGGAGAGTGCCGAAGTCGTGGTCAAAGAGCGGATTATCAATCAACGCTTGATGGCTACGCCGATGGAAACACGCGGCTCGATTGCGCGCTACGAATCCTCAACCAACGAATTCACGTTGTGGACCAGCTCCCAAGCCCCCCACGTGATGCGGTTGTTGTTGACGGCGTTTGTGTTTGGCATTCCCGAAACCAAACTACGCGTCATTGCACCCAATGTCGGTGGTGGCTTTGGCCAAAAAATCTTCGTCTACCCCGATATGGTGTTTTGTATGTGGATTTCGCGCAAACTTGGCCGTCCGGTCAAATTTGTCGAAGACCGCTCTGAGAACTTCAAATCGTCGACCCACGGGCGTGATCATGTCACCGACGTTGAATTGAGTGGTACACGTGATGGCAAAATCACCGGCTTGCGTGTCAAAACCTATGCCGGCTTGGGTGCCTATTTGTCGACCATTGCGCCTGGTGTCGCCACCACGCTTTATGGTCGGATCGTCACTGGTGTCTACAAAATCCCCAATGTGTCAATTGATGTGATTGCGACCTATACCAATACCGCCATGGTTGATGCCTACCGTGGTGCCGGCCGCCCCGAAGCGTCATACTTGATCGAACGGATTGTTGATCGCTTTGCGGCTGAATTAGGCATGGACCCCGCCGAAGTACGCCGCCGCAACTTCATCCCACCCACCGAATTCCCCTATGACAACGGCCTCGGCTTGTTGCCCTATGACAGTGGCAATTACGCCCCAGCCCTCGACAAAGCCTTGGCCAATGTTGGTTATACCAGCTTGCGCCAAGAACAAGCCGCCCTGCGCGCCCAAGGCCGCTATCTCGGCATCGGGATTAGTTCGTATGTCGAAATTTGTGGTGTGGCACCGACGGCCTGGGCCAATGGCCAAGGGTGGGGTGCTGGTCTGTGGGAAAGTGCCAACGTGCGCATCCACTTGACTGGTCAAGTCGTCGTCACCACCGGCTCGCTGCCCCACGGTCAAGGAGTCGAAACTACCTTCGCTCAGATTGTAGCCGATGAACTGGGTGTGCCCTACGACAGCGTGTTGATTGAGCACTCCGACACCGCAGGCACCCCCTTTGGTTACGGCACCTATGGCAGCCGCAGCCTGGCAGTGGGTGGGACTGCGATGGTCAAATCGGCGCGTAAGATCAAAGAAAAAGCCAAACGCCTTGCGGCGCATTTGCTCGAAGCCAATCCCGAAGACATGATTTTTGCCGACGGCAAAATCTCGGTCAAAGGATCGCCCGACAAATCCAAGACCTTTGGTGAAATCGCCTTGTACGCCTCGGTTGGTGCCAGTATGCCAGAAGGCGAGGAGCCCTTCCTCGACGAAACGACCTACTATGACCCACCCAATTGTACCTTCCCGTTTGGCACGCACATCAGTGTCGTCGAAGTATTCCCCGACACCGGTGCGGTCGAAGTCAAACGCTACGTGGCGGTGGACGACGTCGGTAACATTATCAATCCACGCATCGTGCATGGCCAGCTCCACGGCGGTATCGCCCAAGGGATGGCCCAAGCATTGTACGAAAATGCCGTGTATGATGACAATGGTCAATTGTTGACTGGGACGTTGATGGACTATGCCATCCCCAATGCCAGCATGTTGCCTGACTTCGAAATCAGCCATACCGTTACCCCCAGCCCAGTCAACCCACTCGGCGTCAAGGGCGCAGGTGAAGCTGGCACGATTGGGAGTGCCCAGTGTATTATGAATGCCGTGATTGATGCCTTGTCCCCCTTTGGTGTGCGCCACATGCAAATGCCGGCCACCCCCGAGAAGATTTGGCACGCTACCCGCGGTTAAGTTTGCTAGTGCAAAAGGAGTACCCGACTCATGATTCCTGCTGCGTTTCAATACGTAAAAGCCAATAGTGTGGCTGAAGCCTTGGTGTTGTTGCAACAACACGGCGAAGACGCCAAATTGGTCGCTGGTGGGCATTCGCTCATCCCAGCCATGAAGCTCCGCCTCAGCCAACCATCGGTGTTGATCGACATCGCTGGCATGGCCGACCTCAAGGGTATCGCCGTCAATGGGGCTGAATTGACCATTGGTGCCGGCGAAACCTACCACGCCATCGCCACTTCCGCCACCGTCAAGAACGCCTGTGGCGTGGTTGCCGCCTGTGTTGGCCAAATCGGCGACATTCAAGTACGCAATTGTGGCACCATCGGTGGCGCATTGGCACACTCCGACCCCGCCGCCGATTTGACCGCCGTATTTTTGGCATTGGGTGGCAAAGTAACTGCCCAAAGCGCTAACGGTTCACGCCAAATCGCTGCCGACGAATTGTTTGTCTCGATGTTGACCACGGCCCTCGACAGCGGCGAAATCCTCGCCAAAGTCACTGTGCCGGTGTTGCAAAAAGGCCAAGGCGCCGCCTATGCCAAGCTCAAGCACCCTGCCTCACGCTACGCCATTGTCGGTGTGGCCGCCATGGTGACTATCAGCAATGGTGTGGTGACTGCTGCCCGTGTGGCCGTGACCGGTGCTGGCCCCCAAGCCGTGCGTCAAGCTTCGTGTGAAAACGCATTGATTGGCAGCAACGGCGACGCTGCCGCCGTCAAGGCTGCCGCAGCCAAAGCCGGTGACGACATGGATTACCTCGGCGACATTCACGCTTCCGAAGAATATCGCCGTGCTATGGTCCAAGTCTACGCCGCTCGGGCCTTGAACGAAGCCCTCGCCCAAGCCCGCGCCTAAGGTATGTACTGCAAAACCGTCGTGGCATACCGCCACGACGGTTTTGTGTGTGGTTTTTCATA
>CAISXI010000266.1 GCA_903889425.1 uncultured Roseiflexaceae bacterium
GGAGACATTTGTGATCAACGTGTTGACGCAATTGTCAATGCCGCCAATGAATCACTTGCGGCAGGCGGTGGCGTATGTGGCGCAATTCACTACGCCGCTGGTAGTGAATTAGCCGTGGCATGTCATGCCATCGGCGGTTGTCCAACCGGCGAAGCCCGGATTACCCCCGGATTCAAACTCAAAGCCAAATACGTCGTACATGCCGTTGGCCCACGCTGGCATAGCCGGTCTGGTGATGCCGAATTGCTCGAATCAACCTACCGTAGTGCGCTGACGTTAGCTAGTGAAAATGGCGTAGAGACCATCGCATTCCCATCGATTAGCACGGGGATTTTTGCCTATCCACTCGACGAAGCCGCCACCATTGCAATCCGTACCGTGGCCCGCTTCCTCGAATCACAGTCACAAATCACCCTCGTCCGCTTTGTCTTCCTCAACGAAGAAACATTTACGGCGTATCGTTATGCCGCCCGCCGCCAACTCGCGAGTGCCGACATCAGCGCCAAGTAATTAATCTGCATTTATCCCACACACCGCACATGCATTGTCAGGTGCGGTGTTTTGTATTGAAACAAAACCGCCCACAATACGTCTATATCTTCAAGCGCTGTGATGCGCATGTTCACCCAATCTCGTAGGAGTAATTCACCATGAATTATCGTTTTTTTTGGAGCATCCTCACTATGAGCCTGTTTTTGATGGCTTGTAGCACCACGACCAACACAAATCCCACCCAGATCATCGGTACTGATGAATGGCATCTGACCCAACTCAATGGCACAGTAATTACCACACCCGTCGTTACCATGCAACTCACCGATACGACTATTGGCGGCCAAGGATTTTGTAATTCGTACCATGGTCCCCTCACAATCGCTGGTAATACCATTACACTCGATAATCTTGCCTCGACCCGTAAGATGTGTGTGGAAGATGGCGTGATGCAACAAGAACAAGCCTACTTCGCCGCCCTGACTGCCACCACCCACGTCGCACTTAGCGGAACCCAATTACACTTGCTTGATGCTAGTAATACGGTGGTTCTCGTTTTTGAAAAATAATACCCTTTATCAAGGAGTAGTAATGAAACACATCACGATTTTAGTAGGAATATTAGGGTTCTTGGTCGCATGTAGTAATCCCCTCGCAACGCCTACTGTCATGCCTACTCCGGTATTGCCGACACCGACGATTGTGGCCACTCCAGCACCAAGCATCGCCACACAACCAGCAGAACCAATCGTTACGGCACAGCCCGTCACGATTGCGCCCTATGAAGATATCGATTGGCAATTAACCGAACTCAACGGCAAACCGATTACCCAAACGCCACCACCAACGATTAAATTCACGAACATGATGTCGATTTCTGGAGCAGGATTCTGTAATAACTATTCGGGTAACTATTCTGGTGGGATGTCGTCTATTTTGATTGGGAACATTGCATCCACCAAAAAAGCCTGTGCAGACCAGTCACTCATGAGCCTTGAATCAGCATATTTCGATACCATCATTACGGTCATGTATCTTACTGCGACCAATGATACCTTGACATTATTTAGCGCAAACGAAACACCATTGGCAATATTTACGAAAAAATAACTTTTTCACGGGTGCATTGCGCTAAATGGGAATGCACCCGTGTTACAATAATCCCGGTTTCGTCGTAAATACTCACACAAGAAAGGCACCGTCGCAATGATGCAACTGCCCCAGTCAAAGATTGATTTTTACCGCACGAATGGGTTCGTACAAATCGACAATGTATTTAGCCCAGCGGAGCTGGCTGAGCTAGCCGGCGCCATGGACGAAATCATGACCAGCAACGAAGGAAGCTCGATCCAAACCGATCGGGCCGGTGGCAATTACTACAAAGTTCTCAACCAACGGGTCAATACGTGGCGTGACCATGGCGTCATGGCCAAATATTCGTTGCACCCCCGCCTCGCTGATTTGGCGCTCCAACTCACGGGTGCAAGTGGCATCCGCTTGTTCCACGACCATGCCTTGTGGAAGATGCCCGGCGACTCCAAACCCACCCCGTGGCACCAAGACTTCCCCTACTGGCCCATGAACGAATCTGGTGCGTTGTCGGCGTGGATTCCCATGCACGATGTCGACGAAGCCAACGGCTGTATGATGTTTGTGCCTGGTTCACACACCAAAGGCAAGCTGACTGGCGTCGATTTGGTCAATCCCCAAGATATTTTTGAATTCGAGGAGAGCAAAGGGATTGACCGCAATAGCGCCGTCAAAGTACCGCTCAAAGCCGGTTCAATCACCTTCCACAACGGGCTCTGCTTCCACTATGCCCACGCCAACAATTCGGATCAAGCACGGCGCGTATTGGCATTGATTTTCTTCCCCGACGGTACCACCTTCAATGGCAAACCACACATCATCACCAACGACCAAGGATTGGTCGAAGGCCAACCCATCGCCGGTGGTTTGTACCCCTTAATTGTCAAAAAATAAGTACAAAAATACCCGTGTAGACGCTGCCTGCAGCGTTTACACGGGTATTGTAATGTTAATTTACCATTCGGCCACGGCACCATCTTTGTGGCGCCAGACCGGATTTTTCCAGTTATGGCCTTCTTTGGCCTTGGCGCGTACATATTCTTCGTTGATTTCGATGCCCAAACCGGGGCCATTGGGAATTTTTACCATGCCGTTTTCGTATTTAAACACGGTGGGGTCAACGAGATAATCGAGCAAATCGTTACCTTTGTTGTAATGAATCCCGAGGCTTTGCTCTTGGATGGTGGCGTTGTGGCAGGTGGCGTCGATTTGCAGACACGCCGCCAAGGCAATCGGCCCGAGCGGACAGTGGGGCGCCATGGCGACGTCGTAGGCTTCGGCCATACTGGCGATTTTTTTGCATTCGGTAATCCCACCGGCATGCGACAAATCGGGTTGGATGACATCGACCAAACCGTCGGCCAGGATGCGTTTGAAGTCCCAACGGGAAAACAAGCGCTCGCCGAGGGCAATCGGGATGGCCGCCGCGTTGACAATATCGCGGAGGGCTTCGTAGTTTTCGGACAACACTGGTTCTTCGATGAACAATAGTTGATGGGGCTCGAGTGCCCGTGCCAGTACTTTGGCCATGGGGCGATGGACGCGGCCATGAAAGTCCATCGCGAAGCTGACATCAGGACCGACAGCTGCCCGCACGGCGGCGGCCCGTTCTGCCGCCAAATCGATTTTGCCCGGTGTATCGAGGTACATCAATTCTTCGGTGGCATTCATCTTGAGGGCGCTAAATCCTTGGGCCACGGCTTTTTTGGCGGATTCGGCGATATCGTCAGGCCGGTCGCCACCAATCCACGAATAGACGCGGATCGAATGACGCACCGCACCACCCATCAGCTGATAGATGGGGACGCCATAGCGCTTGCCTTTGATGTCCCACAAGGCTTGGTCGATACCGGCGATGGCACTCATCGCCAAGGCGCCGCCCCGGTAGAACCCGCCGCGGTAGAGCACTTGCCAGATGTCTTCGATGTCGTTAGGGTCACGGCCAATCAAGTATTCACTGAGTTCATTGACGGCGGCGGCAGTGGTGGCAGCCCGCCCTTCGACAATCGGCTCGCCCCAGCCGCTAATCCCCTCGTCGGTTGATATTTTCAAAAAAAGCCAACGGGGCGGGACGGTGAATAGCTCGATACCGGTGATTTTCATCGCATGTTCCTTTGATATGGTGCATGAATAATGTGTACGCCCATCATACCGCAATCGTGGCGTGCCGGCGGATGATTTCACGGGCGATTGGCCCATCGTTGGGATGATTCGTATGTGCATTGGGCGCGACGATTGGTGGACGTGCGAGGGCATGCCGCGCACCTGCTATTTCATGCTTCCGATGTCACACTTCCTACTTCCATTGAGCCCCTACTTCATGCTTCCGACGTCACACTTCCTACTTCCATTGACGCTTTCACCATTATTCTCGTACAATGAAGCCACACTATCACCTGTTAGCGTACCCGGGAGGAGCATATCATGACCACACCATACCGTACCCGTCAAGAGATCCTCGATCTCTCACGTGAGACCACGCTGTACGAATGGACATCCCAAAAAGCGATTAAACCGATGGTCATCGACCGCGCCGAAGGCATTTATATGTGGGACGTCGACGGCAAGCGCTACATGGACTTCAATTCGCAGTTGATGTGCGTCAACATCGGTCATGGAGACCAACGGGTCATCGATGCCATTACCGCCCAGCTCAAACAAATCGCCTATGTGGCGCCCACCGCCGCCACCACCGCAGTGCGGGCCGAATTAGGCCGCTTGCTCAAAGAAATCACCCCCGGCAATCTGAGCAAAGCTTTCTTCACCAATGGTGGCGCTGAAGCCAACGAAAACGCCATCAAAATCGCCCGCGCCTTCACCGGCCGCCACAAAATCATCGCCCGCTACCGCTCGTACCACGGCGCCACCGCCGGTGCCATCACCCTGACCGGCGACCCCCGCCGTTGGGGCGCCGAGCCGGGCATCCCCGGTGTCGTGCGTGCGCCCGACCCCTACCGCTACCGTTGTCGGTTTTGTGGCAGCAAGAGTGGCTGTACCCTCGATTGTCTCAACAGCATCGAAGATATCATCATGTTTGAAGGCCCGCATACCGTGGCCGCTATCATCGTCGAATCGGTAGTAGGTACCAACGGCATCATCATCCCCCCCGACGGCTACATGCAAGGCCTGCGCCAACTCTGCGACAAATACGGCATCGTCTTTATTTGTGACGAAGTCATGAGCGGCTTTGGCCGTACCGGCAAATGGTTCGCCGTCGACCATTGGAATGTCGTCCCCGACATCATCACCATGGCCAAAGGGCTCACATCGGCCTATGTGCCCCTCGGCGCCGCCGTGGTCAATGACACCATCGCCGAATACTTCGAAGATCGCCCATTGCTGGCCGGCCTGACCTACAACGCCCATTCGGTGGGTTGTGCCGCCGCCGTGGCCTGTATCAACGTCTATAAATCGGATAACTTAATCGAAAACGCCGCCCGCATGGGTGACATTTTGAGCGTTGAACTCGAAAAAATGAAGGCCAAGCACCCTTCGATCGGTGATGTACGCTCGATTGGGTTGTTTAGCATCGTCGAGTTAGTCAAAAACCGCGACACTCGCGAACCACTTGTCCCCTACAACCCCAAGCCCACCGAGTTGGGACCGATGCCCGCGTTTAACCAGTTCTTGCGGGAAAACGGCGTCTTTACCTTTGTGCGCTGGAATACCTTCTTTTGTAACCCGCCCCTCACCATCACCGAAGCCCAACTCCGCGAAGGACTCGAAATCATGGATCGCGGGCTCGACATCATCGATGCCAGTCTGGCATAAAAGGAAATAATCATGCAGGTCTATCGTAATTTCATCGGCGGTGAATTCGTGCAATCCCAAGGCACCCGCCGCCTCGCCAATACCAATCCCGCCAACACCAACGACGTGCTCGGCGAAGCGATTTTGGCCACCAAAGCCGAAGCCGCTGCTGCCGTCGAAGCCGCCGCTGCCGCCTTCAAAAGCTGGCGCCGCATGCCTGCCCCCAAACGGGGCGCCATCGTAATCAAAGCGGCCCAAATCATGAACGAGCGCAAAGCCGAAATTGCCCGCACCCTGACCCGCGAAGAAGGCAAACTGCTCAGCGAAGCCATGGGCGAAATGCAACGCGCTATCAACATTGCCGAATTCTGTGGCGCCCATGGCCGCCGCCTCAATGGCGAAGTCATCCCCCTCGAATTGGCCAATAACGTCGGCTATACCATGAAGGAACCCGTGGGCGTGGCGGCCATCATTACCCCGTGGAACTTCCCCGCCGCCATTCCCATCTGGAAAATTGCCCCAGCCCTGGTGGCCGGCAACTCGGTCGTCTTCAAACCAGCCTCACTCGTGCCCGCCACCGCCGAATTACTGATGCAATGCTTCGTCGATGCCGGCTTGCCGGCTGGCGTGCTCAACATGGTTATCGGATCGGGCGGTGAAGTAGGCAACACCTTTGTCGATCACCCCGATGTGCGCTTGGTATCATTCACCGGCTCAACCGAAATCGGACTGGGTATCTACAAACGGGCCGCTGGGCGGGGTATCCGCGCCCAATGCGAAATGGGTGGCAAAAACCCCGTCATCGTCTGTGATGATGCCGACATCGATTTGGCCGTATCCGGCGTCTACAACGGTGCCTTTGGTTCGACCGGCCAGCGCTGTACTGCCACCAGCCGTGTCATCATCCAGCACGGTGTCGCCGATGCCTTCCTCGAGCGCTTGTTGGCCCAAGTCAACAAAATGAAAATCGGCAATCCCCTCGATGCCGATGTCGACATGGGGCCGAGCGTCGATGCCTCACAACTCAAAACCGTGCTTGATTACATCGATATCGGCAAAAACCAAGGCGCCGAGCTGCTCACTGGGGGCAATCGTATCACGAGTGGCGAATATGCCAATGGCTTCTTTGTGGAACCGACGATTTTCGACAAAGTGCGCACCGATATGCGCATCCACAACGAAGAAATCTTCGGACCGGTGTTGTCGGTCATCCGCGTCGAAAGCTTCGACGAGGCCATCGACGTCGCCAATCATAGCGAATTTGGGCTGACATCGAGCATTTATACGCGCGATTTGAGCCGCACCTTCCGCTATATCCACGAAATCGAGACGGGCATTACCCACGTCAATTCCCCCACTCTCGGCGGCGAAGCCCAAATGCCCTTTGGTGGCATGAAAAACACCGGCGTCGGCCCCCGTGAACAAGGGACAGAGGTCTTTGATTTCTATACCGAAACCAAAGCCGTCTATATCGACTATACCGGTGCCAAACGCGAAGGCAAATTGTACTAGTCAACACCCTCACCAAAAAACGAGCCCGCCACTGCACACTATGTGCAGTGGCGGGCTTATGCAGTTTTTTGCTACGATACCACCTGGCCCAGTAATATTTTGGCATGATGACGAATACTAGCAATATCACTTGCGGCGGGCGCAAGTTTGGCGTAGCGTTCGAGGTATATCATCGCCATATGGGACAACCCTAGTCGACCCAACACCAACCCATAATCACGCACATCGGGAGCAGAATTCGGATCTAATACTAATAGCCGCTCAAGGGTGCTAGCGGCATTAGCAAAATCCGACTGTGCCACATAGCTCCCTTTGAGATTACGGAGTACCCGGCTAATCACAAGCGTAGGCACCGGCGGGATTAACATATCTGACAGCGACGTGGTAATTCCTTGTTGAATCAAGAAAGCGGCACATTCGTCCATACTCCACACACGACCACCCCGAAACGGGTCAATCACCAACGGGTCATGCACGCCATCGCTACATTGCACCATAAAGTGCCCTGGGAAGGCTACTCCATGACAAATCACCCCCACGCGTTGCGCTAGCGCAATATACAACAACGATAGCATGATGGGCAGGCCAGTTTTGGTGAGTACAACCTGATCAAAATAACTATTGTTGACATGGTAATATTCTTGGTGGTTGCCCGTAAATCCTTGTTCAACAAACAAAAAATTGTTAATGGTGGCGATTTTTTCTGGCAGGGTGAATTTGCCCCGGATTTGGGGCATCAAGGCACTCGTCATGGTTTCGAGCGTATCATAGATGAGCGCACGCCGATCACGGGATTGGTCTTCCCATGCGATACACAATACCGCTTCGATGACATCCGATGTCGGCAAGCGCAAGGCCCGCAAGAAGCCATGGCGTGCAGGATGTGCCAACGCCCGAATTCTCATACCCACCAACGTCGGACATCAGTAATCAAGGAATCATGATAGTCTTGCAGCCAAGTATCGAGGGTCAACAACGACATGCTGGCCCGTTCCACCACCACGCTCCGTTCAAAACCTTGTTGGAAACGTCCAAGCGCCGACAATACGCGTACCACATGGGCCAAGCGCATCATGCTGGGGATAGCGGCAATTTCGGCATCAGACAACGTAATGATTTGGGCAAACCCCTGGCCAAATCGTAGCATGGCAGCTTCATCATAGTTATCGCCAAATCCACCCCATGCCAACATGGCTAAGGCCACATCAAGCACCCGCACATCACTGCGACACAATTCAAAATCAAGCACTGCCGACACGATGCCGTGGGTCACCAACACATTACTCGGCACAAAATCACCATGGATAATTTGGCGCGGTAATTCGTCATAATACGCCGGTAACTCGGCTTGGAGTGTTTCGACAAGCTGAACTAATTGTTTAATCTGGTCGTTTGAGAGTGGCGCCACCCGCAAGGATGCTAACGGGTCAATGATATAGGGGTGGATGCGCTGTAATGTCATATACGGAGGTGGCGACGACTCACTAACGGTGACTATTGCCAAGGCATTCAGTAATTGGGCCTGCACCCGCCCCGCATGAAAACAGGCATCGCCATCATCAACCGTCGGATGGTCACCGGCAAACCACGGCAACATCGTCATGACCCATGTCCGATAGCCGTCATCGTGGCGATAGAGACTCACGCCACTACGGGTGAGCATTGGTAGTGGCAGTGCAAACGGCAGTTTTTGGTCAGTCAATGCCTGCAATACCGCCTGCATATACTCAAATGAGGCAGGAGCATCATTACTATAGGTACACAGCACTGCGTGCTGCTGATTGGCTGCCACAATCAGTGCTAGGTGATTGTGGGCACTGCCACTCATTGGTTCAATTTGCCACGGTGCAGGTAAATCCCACACAGTAGCCAAATCACTCATCTTCACGGTGATTTTCTTTCTGTGGTCCCCGTATTGTGCGTTGCGGACACCCGCAACATCCGCCGGATCAACAATAGCACAGGGATTAACAACGGCAACAATACTGCAGGGCGTGCGCCAGCCCACAACAACGCTCGCACACCCGCCCGCATCCGTGACACTTGATGGTGGACTTCATCGGTAGGGGGGAGCGTTTGATTACGCCACGCTTGGGCCACAATCACGTCGGCCACGCCTGGCAGCGCATATACGGCCTGCATATCAGCGATGTAAATATGGGTCACGCCACAGGCGGCCACGTGACCGAGGTCGCGAAGCAATTCATTTTCGTTCAACGGACGGTTATGTCCATCGGCAGCAATGCTGCCAATCAATACACTACTCGATTCGGGAGCATAGGTCGCAATCAAGCCAGGACCATAGGGACGCACATTACTACTATAGAGCTGGATTACCGTACGGTCGGCAGCGAGATCAGGCAACCCCAACAGACGGCGGGCAATAGTCGAGCCACTGACTCGGTCATCGCGCACAAAGGGAATTTCGTAACTTTCAACGGCAAACCCATCGGTCCGCATTTGGGTCACCACCGTGGCATAGTCAGCGGTAGCGGCGTCGATATGCCAACGGTCGGCGATCCGGCGTACCAACGTATTGACATCGACACTTGGTTGGTCCCCAAATCGCACCGCATCACGAATATCGGGCTCGATATCGATGCCGATGGCATCCCAGCCCAGCCCATGTTGCGTGCTCCACTGCAGAAACTCACGATATCGTTCACCCACAAGTGCGGCATCGTGCATGCGGTAATCACGCACACTATCGTGTTCGTCACGCACAATCCATGCCACGACCACAATCCGAGCCCGATTCAAGCGCCGCACCAGCTCTGCGCGTAATGGACTAAAATCACGCATCGTCAGACACAAGCGCAGGCGATGCACCCCCATGTGGGCGATCAACGCTTCATCGAAAAAACCAGCTAATTCCGCTGCTGGCATATCACACATGTACGTTAGTTGCATTCGTTGCGTCATTGTTTTGTCATCAATACCAATATGTTGTCATGAAGTTGTCACCGATTGCCCCAATCATAGCACAACAACATGGATTTTGAAGTACCAAAACAAACAAAACGATTACAAACAGCATATTATGAAGTAGGAAGTATGAAGTAGGAAGTGTGAAGTGTGAAATTGTAGAGACGCAGTCGAGCCGCAGCACGCTGCGTCGTACTGCGTCTCCACCATGCAACGCATGGTGTTACGAAGTAGGAAGTAGGAAGTGTGAAGTGTGAAGTAGGAAATTGTAGAGACGCAGTCGAGACGCAGCACGCTGCGTCGTACTGCGGCTCCACCATGCAACGCATGGTGATACGAAGTAGGAAGTAGGAAGTAGAAAGTTGGAAGTAGGAAGTAGGAAATTGTAGAGACGCA
>CAISXI010000267.1 GCA_903889425.1 uncultured Roseiflexaceae bacterium
ACATCGGGCTGGAGCGTATGACACAGCGCAAGTGCTTCCACGCCATTTTGGGCAGTGCCCACACAGACACAACCGGTTTCTTGCCACGGAATATGGCGCCGCAAACCATCAAGGGCCCGCACATTATCATCAACCAACAACACTTGGGGCATATAGACCACCTCATTGTGATCGCATTGCTACGCAAATTATTCTATGTGACCTGATTATACAAGAAGCGGTCATACTACAGGTACAGAAACCCACATACCCGCATGCAGTGCCGATTGCTTAGCAGCGATTACCACATGTGTCGGATGTATTTCAGTGGCAATGTCGAATGGACGGGGCATATTGTTATGTAATACATCGATAATTCGTTGAATATATGCAGGTTGTGGCGCACAATCAAATTGACGGGTTTGATCTGCATCTACGACATATATTTTGGAACCCACAGTATAGAGAAATGCATTACTGCCATAGATGCGCAGTTCATCATCTCCCCATGTATGGTTCCCTCGTTGATTGTAATAATTCGCATAAATGCTCGCACTGCCACCATTGTCCAAGCGTGCTAGCATCCCGACCGCCATCTGCAAATCACCGGAAGCAACAGGGTTCCCAATCTGATGTTCGACAGCCGAAATCGCGACAATGCGCAGGTTTGTAAGATGCGTAATCAATCGCACTGCGTGAATACCACTTTGCATTATCAGCCCACCATCAACACCCTCATCTTGAGGTCGCCAATCCGCATACGGGTATGATTTGCGGACCACAATTTGGCCAATCGCCCCTAATATTCCCGAAGCAATGAGTGGAGCAACCGCCGCATACGGAGCTTCAAATGCGGTACCTGCCATCTCAAACAAATAGCACTGTTGTTGACTCGCCAATGTGATTAACATATCAAGCTCATCATGGCGCATAACACACGGTTTTTCGGCATAGACATGTTTGCCGGCACGTAAGGCTTGTTGCACAAAAAGACCCTGTTGGTCTCGGCGGGGAGCACAAATCGACACGAGGTGGACTGCTGGATCTGCTAATAATTCAGTAAATGATGGGTAATCCACAATATCATCTGATTGTGTCGAAATATCACACGTCGCCACCACATGCCCCCCACGCACCACTAAATCGTGCGGAAGTTGATGACCATTTTGCCCAAACAACCCAATACCAATCATAATCACATCCCACGCACTATTGCATCGGAGTTGGCTTGTTGCATCCCGGCAATAATCTGCAATCCTGCGACGATGCGATCTGCATATGCCTGGCTTGTCCCTTGTTGTTGCAGAATTGCACGCTGGAACTCTTCCCATTGATAACCGGCACCTTGCGATGGGACAACGGTTTGGGTAATCTGCTGTTTCCCTTCTTTGACCGCCACGACTGCGAGTTGAATCTGATTATTTTCGACTGCCATTGGTCCCACATTACGATACAACGTCCCACGTTCAAAGTTGAGCTCGAGGGCACAACGATAATATTGCTGATCGTCGATACAAAATGATGCATAGATTGAGCCAATTGCACCATTCGCATACAGCACTGATAATTGCGCGTTGTCCGCCGTTGGTCGTTGTGTAAAAATCCGCGACTGTAATAGGTCCACGTGCACCACGTGTGCAAAAAACCAGCCAATATCATTAATCAGATAAATCCCTAGGCGAAATAATGGCGCAGCAGGGCACAACAGTGGGTCATCGTACCAGCTCCCGTTTGGTTGTTCACGGTAGGAACACCACGTCGTGGCCCGATACGCAATCGGTTGACCAAGATCATATTCTTTTTGCCATGTCGTAAGTTGTGCTAAATCAACTGGTAATGTTGGTGCTGGTGAATTGAGATGAACGACGCGACGTTGGGCACAGGCTTCGGCCAACACCTGCTGTGCCGCAACCACATCACCATCAAATGGTTTGGTCGTCATCACATCTCGGCCACTGGTGATAATTTGGCGAATCAACCCTGCCCGTCCCACGGGTCCCGTAAACAAACCAACGGCTTGGACATCGGGTTGGGCAAGGACATCCGCAATGTCGGTATACCCAGGGACCCCAAGTTGCGTACTCCACTTCGCTACTTTTTGGGCATCAATATCACATACAGCCACAATAACCATGGTGGCAAGACCAGTGCCTTGCAACAATTCGTTTTCGATTATCCAACTGCCAAAATTCAACCCAACCACTGCGAGCCGAATACGTTGCATATAGAGTCCTTAACTACATCAGGCGCTGATCAAAATCAATTTGGGCATGCGCAAAGCGCGGGCGTTGCCGGTCAAGGTTGGGGATTCCTGCAATCAGCGCATGTACATCACCAAATGTATCAATAATTGAGCCTTGACCACCATGATAAAAGTGTTGGCCATCATGACCACACATATTGACCGCCGCTAAGGCACGGCGATAGCGCACACATTCTTTAATTCCATCCCCTGGAAAACAAGCCCACTTCATTGCATCAAAATACCCATCAATACCAACACCTGCAGGATCCAGCAAATCAGCAGTCAGCATACGTTCGTTACGAGTACCACCAGCACCGGTGGGTAACAACATCAATTCCACCTGTTGCTGTTGAAAATACGTGTGGATTTGTTTCACACCTAAATCTGCACAAATCACAATCCCACAACGCACATCTTTAATCATAAAAAACTGCCAATCCGCATCTGACGCATGCACATGGCCAATTTCTTCACTTTCATCAAAATAAAGAGGCACTGCGGCATCGAGTGGATATTCGCGAGGAGTTACGCGGTTTTTGCGTTGCACCACAAAACGCCCATCAGGATAGACGACATAGTGCGCCAGATAGCGTTGATTGGCGTGTTGTTCAACAAATCCGGCCGTGAGCACGATTTGCATTTGGTGCGCAATCGTCGCAAGGTGTGTATAAATCGGACCATTCCCTGCCACTTCGGCACATGCCACCACTTCAGGATATCCGCCATAGCCGGTCGCGCTCATTTCGGGGGTCAACAACAAATCACAGCCTACGTGGGCCGCTTGTTGCGCGGCCCACTGAATCTGGGCGATGTTCCCTGCAATATCACCTGGTTTTGCGCATAATGATGCAATCCCAATATGTAATAGACGGGTCATAGTGTAATCCTTTGCAATGCGTTTGTTGCTTCACGATTTGTGCACCATTCGTCAAATTGCTGTGCGATTTGCAAAAAAGGCACACTGTCAGGTTGGGCAATCACCCCTAACGCACGAGCCGTGGCCGCCTTCACTGCAAAGTCTTCTTTGGGATCCGCAAGAAATCCATGTAATACCGCTAACAATTCATTGTCAGCGACGCCAATCGCAGCAATCGCAAACAACACCGCTTGGCGTACACGCCCCCGACAACGCCACGCATCTTTGGTGGCCTCGTCATACGCACTATCAAACGTGACATCAATCGGTCCAATCTGCTCAGCCATGCGCGTATCGCCAGTCCCCACCGAAAAATGGACGACGGGCTGCGTGTAGAGTGGTCGGGTAGATTCAATCACTAACATGTTGTGCAATACCGGCAACCAACGCGGCTCAGGATGTTGTGCAATCGCCATGGCAGCGGCATAGCGCACTTGCCAACGCCCATGCACCGCAGCGGCCTCTATTCGCGTCACATCGTGCAATACCGCTTCCATCTCATCATAACAACTCATCACAATCCTCCTATGCGGATAAGTGATACGGTATCCAATATTCACCGCTCGTACTACGTACATGGAGCTGATTTTCCGCCCATGTACATGCAATCAAGGCGTCTTCATCGATTGGATGCATCAACCACACGCCACCTGTCAATCCGATTGTGCCATCACCGCCACCTTCATAATGACTAATCGGCACATCCACACATATCAACAAATCAAGGGCATCGCCGGCCCGACAATCAGAGGGAATAGCGATTTGGGGGGCAATCAGCTCACCAGATACACCATATGGACGCATATCGACGACCGCACCATTCAACCAAATCTGTGGACTCATCATCCCCACGGGTAATTTAATCCAACCGGCATCACCCCAATCAGGGATTATCGTGTGGTACCACCAGCGCTTTACTGCTGGTACGTCGGCTTCCATGTGCGCCGGTAATTGCAAATCAAGCCGCAGTGAACTCTGGGCTAATTGTTGCCGTGCCGTAATTTCGTTTAATCCGTCAGCATAATCTGCAATCGCCGCGAATTGGCAAATTTGCCTACCCAATACCCGTGTCTGGGCAATCCATGCCAGGGTTAGTTGGTGATGTGTGGTACCGTGATAATGAAAATCAGCGATGCCACACCGTCCATCCGGTTTGGCTGGATGCCCACTTACCGCCTCTGTGGTAATCTGCGCAGGCACCAATACCGGCATGAGTTGCAACGTCACCCCTTCGGGGGTTTGGATTTTGACACCATCTGTACAGGCCACAAAATCAGGACGCAATAAAAAACGGGTCGTCCAGGTGTGCAAATCGTCGCTCTGACAATAGTCTTCGATAACAAAAAAGCGCTGTGCGCACAACGTCGTACGCCGCAATACTTGACGAATATCTGGCCACCGTTCTTGATACGTTGGCGCCACGTCGCAACCCAACGTATGCTGCGTTAAATCAGCATGGGGATGTTGGTATTGCGCGCCATCACCCTGCAGACGCAATCCTTCCCACCCATCGACGACGATGATCGAATGCGCACCACCGCAACCATCCCCATAGTTGTATTCATCCTCTTGCCCCATCGTCAAAAAATTAACTCGCCGTACCGTGTCGGCAAAACGGAAACGTGCCACCCCAGCGGGGATTGGCGACCCATCTGCAGAAAGCGGCACCCCATAGCCGTTAAATAACACGGCATTGGGATTGACATGAGAACGCGTTGGCACAACGGGGGTGGATTCATCCCACATTTGCATGGCGTAATAGTCACGATTATCACTGACCAACGCCCCCCCTACGGTGGGCTCAAACCAACTCCGTGAAACTGTAGGTGTGCTTGCGGCATGCTGATGCGGCCACCAAATCAATGTCCACACCAAATCATCGTACGCCCAACCAGTACCAATATCGTAGCTCCAGATTGTGTCATTCATCAAAATATCAGTAAATAATGCCTCACCGGTTACATGCGCTGCATATGCTAGCGGCGCCCGCACCCCAAACTGATACCCGTAATTATCCCATGGCAACAACAACCCCCCAGGCATCCATTCCCGAGCAACCATCAGTAATATCCGATATGGAGTAGCGCCATTGGCCGTAAATTGTTGATGTAACAGATTAGATTGCCCGGTGATACGTTGCATGAGTTCGATTGCGAGTGGAATAGCAGGGCCATTCACACAATCCATGTATGAACTCCCTTCACCACTATATCCTGATGGAGGCATGTCACCAATCATTATCGGCAAACGACGTAATCCCTCATCGCGCATGATTTCTGCCATGCGCGATTGATACGGTGCCTGGGTAAAGATATACCCGACAAGTGTCGTACTTAACGCCAATGACAACGCTTGATTATCGACACAATCTGGTTCTGGTTTGGTCCGTAAGCCATACAAAAAATTCACAAAATGATATTCGACCAGTTGGGCTGCAATCTGCTGCGCTTCTTCATCATCAAATGCCCCTAGCGTACACAACCACTGGAAGTACATACACCATTTGGCATGCGGAAAGGCAAAACACCAAAAATGAAATTGCAACCCGGTAGAAAAATACATGCTATCAAGTTTGCCGACATATCGCCGTATCACGTCTGCAGCGTTGGCAATATCACGTGCATCTTGGGTAATCAATGCCACAAATGGTGTAAACCATGGAAAATCAAACGGCGCACTCCGCGCACTACTTTTGATGAGCTTCCACAATTCGGCATGTCGGCCACCATGCTGCTCACTTGCGTTAATTTGGATGCGTAATTGGGCAATATGCTCTAGCAATAACGGCTGCATAGTTCACTCTCATAACTTAATTGCACCGGCGGTTAATCCTTCGATAAATTGCTTCATCGAAATAAAAAACAACACCAATAACGGCAATGCCGCAATCACATACCCAGCAGTCAACATCCCATAATCACCAGGATGTGCCGATGTTAAATATGCGAGCCCCACAGTCAAGGGACGTTTGTCAAATGATTGAATCGTCACCAATGGCCAAATATAATCATTCCATACTGACACAAACACATTAATGGACATCAGTGCCAGCATCGGACGAAGCAGTGGAATCGCTAAATACCGAAAAATTTGCAACTCGTTGGCCCCATCGATACGCATTGACTCAAATAATTCTTGCGGTTGTTGTGCCACAAACGTACGCATCACAAATACCCAAAATGGTTGCGATGTCCCCGCACAAAACAAAATAACCGGCAACGAGGTATCCAAAATCCCCAACTTCCACGCCAATGTAAACGAGGGGATGAGGTTCATGATGCCAGGCAACATCATTTTGGCAAATAAAATCCAAAACAGTACATTCTTAAAGGGGAATTCCAATTTGCCAAAGGCATATCCCGCTAACGCAGTCACACCCACCGTGAGCACAGTTGACCCGATCGCCATCCAGACACTATTCATAATAAACGGTGAAATATAGCTGAACGCAACAAGATAATTCTCAAAATGAAATGGCGGCTGAATCGTAAAAAATGAAAATACTACTTGTTCTTTGTCTTTAACCGACATTACAATCATCAAAAACAACGGAAATAGCAATGCCACACAGACCAAAACAATCACCACATGTTTCGCAAATTCAGCAATTGTATAAGATGGGCGCACTATTTTGGAGAAGTTTATGCTCATGATTCTGACTCTTCTTTTTGAAAAAACTTCAGACTGAGGAGTGTGATAACCAAAGAAAGCACAAACATTACCATTCCCAATGCCGATGCATAGCCATATTTTTGACTTTTGAATGCCGAAAAATACATATATAAGCCTGGCACCATCGACGCAAACCCAGGTCCACCTTTGGTCAACACCAGCTGGGTTGTATATCCCGTAATTGCGGCAGTAATAGTGCCAATTAAATTCAAACTAAATTGTCCCGTAATTAATGGCAACTCTAAATAAAAGAATTTTTGTAGTGGGCCGACCCCATCAAGTGCACCAGCTTCCCACACCGATTCGGACACACTTTTCAACCCGCCCAAATAAATAAGTGCGGCGTTTGTGGTCACAAATGGAAACCCCATAAAAATCACACACCACTT
The DNA here is from genome assembly GCA_903889425.1 of uncultured Roseiflexaceae bacterium. Taxonomy (GTDB): domain Bacteria; phylum Chloroflexota; class Chloroflexia; order Chloroflexales; family Roseiflexaceae; genus UBA965. The sequence goes on from CAISXI010000267.1 coordinate 7,202, forward strand.
CACCAGTTCACTATCCCCCAACCACGTTTGTTGCATATCAGGCATACCAATCAGCTCGATAAACCGATTAAACAAACCATACTGTGGGTTATACATAAATTGCCACATCAAAATAATAACCATCCATGGAACCACCATCGGAATACAAAACAACACGCGATATATATATTGAGCGCGCATATGCCGTATACGAAACAGGATCACACTCGTAATAATCGTCGGAATCATCAAAATAATACTCATCACCAGGAAAAAGAGCATGTTAGTCACTGCCGTCCAAAATATTGTGTCATTAAATATTTTGCGGAAGTTCTCGAAGCCGACATACACCGCCGTACTATACCCATCCCAACGATAAAACGACCGATAGATACCGTCCATCATGGGATACCAATCAAACAACAAATTCAAACCAATTGCAGGTGCCACAAACAACCAACCCACCCACATTTGCCGCTGCCATTTGTTTTTGGTGCGCGGCGTTTGCCTGATCGGGGGCACCGATTGATGCGCCATCTTGAACCTCATCGGTCAAATTATGCAAGGCGAGTCTTGTGTACTCGCCTTGCATCAAACGGATTCTTACAACAACGCGCTAATTATGGCTTGAAATAGGTTTGCATCATTTCGAGACGCAATTTGAGGTTTTCGATGGTCGTCTCTTGTGATTTAACCATCAACTCGTTACTGCCATCGCCCTTCATTTCGGTGAGTTTGGCCTCGGCTGCCGTAATTTGTGGCGCGTAGCCTTCCGCACCAATCATCCCCGCCACATAATTCTTTGATGCTTCACGTGATAACTCGGCCACTTTGGCTTTGTAATCAGCAACACTGATTTTGCCCATCAAGAAATCTTGTGACAGACCTGGCCAAATCGCACCATCTCCCCATTCAATAAACGACGAACCAACCACTTCAACTGCCGACGCCTTTTCACTCGGGTTTACAAACCCTTTGATTTCGTCGGGTACGGGCACACCCTCAACAGGAGAAAATGATTTGGCTGTATTCACATACTTGGTTTGTGCTTCTACACTCGAGAAATACTGCAAGAAGTCGACAATCACTGCTTCGAGCTCTTTGTCTTTTTCGATTGTGGCATTTACCGTAAAGCCATAATCTTGTGTATTAGCCGGAGCATTGTATTTGCCAATGGCATACTTGGACGTTGCTGAGGTAATAACCGGTATCGGAAAAATCCCCCACGCAAATTTGTCGCCAATCAATGTTGAATAGCCTTGGAAGTCCCAGAACCCAGCTTGTAACATTGCAGCTTGACCAGTCATAAACAAATTAGGCGCATCGGCTTCGGCAGTACCCGTCCAACCATCTTGCCAATATTGTGCGTAATCCTGCCAAATAGTCAGCATATCAACATAATAGTCGGCGTTTTCGAGTTGTCCATTGGCCAAAGCTACGTACACTTTGTCCCAATAATATTCAACACCGCGATTGCCACTCGTATACTTGGCATCATAAAACTGATCGACGTACTTTTCACCAAACTGATAGCCAACTTGCCCCAATGACCAACCCACCCAACGACCATTGTCTGCCGCAATAGGAATTACCCCACTTTGCTTGAGTGCCTTCATCGCCGTGCGGTATTCTTCCCAGTTCTGTGGTGGCTTCTCAGGATCAAGGCCAGCTTTTTTGAACAAATCTTTGTTGTAAAACATCGGTTGCCCAATTGACATTGTGGCATTGCTGTCGTTTGGTACAAAAAAGATGCCACCAAATTTATTTGAAGATCGTACGCCGGCAAACGACGCTTCCCCACCTGAGAAAGTATCCATCCACCGCGCAGCCTCTGCATACGCACTCTTGGCGTTATAGGCATTATTCAAGTTATACAAGACGCCTTTGTTGGCATACTCACCAAACATCCACGGTTGCATCTGAATAATATCTGGAGCGCTTCCTGATACAAATTGAGTGTCTAACAACTCTTTGTAACCATCAAGTGGTTGATAGACAAACTCAAATTTCACATTGGGATGTGCCGCAGTATAATCATCGGTGATTTGCTTGTACCCGTTGTAATAACCCGTGTTACTATCAGGACCATGCCATGTCATAATCTTGATCGTATACTCTTTGGGAGCTGCGGTCGGTTCAGGTGCTGCGGTCGGCTCAGAGGCTGCAGTTGGCTCGGAGGCTGGTTGCGCAGTCGGCTCAGATGCTGTTGGCGTATTGCTCCCACACGCCGCTAACAGTAACATTACGACACACAACAGCGTGAGCCAAAATGGGTTCGTTTTATTAACCACCTTTGTCTTCTCCTTCTATTGGAATCTGTCTTGGTACTACCTAATCCATATACCAACTTCATCCTATCGCATATCAATTACCAACTCAACGGGAATTTATTGTGATAGGTGTCATTTCACGTACTGTTTAGACCACACACCACGCCCCGTTCATCACGACGAATGAACGGGGCGCAACTATCACACAATTCACATACGCTACTGACCCTATGCCAACCAGCCCGTGATCATGTCACGCATGGCGATACAATCGGGCGTGGGATCATAGGCGTCGGGCTCATGTTCAACCGCCAAGGGACCGGTATAGCCTTTTTGGGCCAACAAGCGCACACACGCTTCGATAGGCACCACGCCCTTGCCAAAGCGGCAGGTATCGTGGGCACCAGCAGCGAGGACGTCCTTGAGGTGCATCGTCAAAATATGTGGGTAGAGTTCGTGAATTGCCGCCACAGAATCGTAGCCTTGGGTACCCCACCAGCCGGTGTCGAGGGCGGTGCCGATGCGGCCGCCGGCACCGTCGCCGATTTGCTGCAAAATATCAGCGGGCGTTTTTTCGCCCGGATGATTTTCGATGGCCAGCTTGCAATCGTACTGGTGCAATACGGCCACTACCGCAGCCCGATCTTTTTTGAGCATGGCGGTTGAACCAGCCAAAATACACATCCCCGCGGCACTCGCCGTAGCACAGGCTTTGGTGAATTCTTCGATGGTATCGCCGAAATAACCGCCGTAACAGAGTGGGGTCAGCCCGTATTTGGCCAGTAACATGCTGGCGATTTCGATGTGGTCAGGGGTGGCCCACGACCAATGCAAGTGCGCCGTCCAGAAATCAACGTAGTCATAGCCTTGGTCGCTAATCAGCGCCAACAACTCCTCGAGGCGGGCGGCGTAGGTGTCGATGGGCCGGTAATGATCGTTGGCGGCCTTGTCGCCCTGCATCCAACCTTCGGTCATATGGAAGCCCACTTCGCGGGCCACATAATTCGCCGTAATAAACGAAATTCGCATGCGATTACCTCTTTCTTGTCAAAAAAGCGTACACAGAGCCTGTTTTGTTGCCCTGTGTACGCCAAATATGCAGACCGATTGTGCCAATTACACCAGTGCTTTGAGGTAGTCACCGGCAGCTTTGGCGGAGGCGTGGTGATCACCGAAATGCCCTGTTTCGAGCACGATGTAGCCATCGTAGCCCACCGTTTTGAGCGCTGCCACGATTTGGGGCACGGGGATTTGACCTTGGCCGAGGGGTTTGGCGTTGAGCAAATCAAAGCGCGGATTGGCCCGGGTGCCAGCTACGCCGCCATCATGAGCGAATTCTTTGGCATGGACTTGGGCCAAGCGTTTGCCCAAGGTGTGTACGTCGGCGACGGCATCGTAGCCACAAGCGACGCCATTGGCCATGTCCCAGTAGACGCCTACTGCCGGCGAAGCGACGGCATCGATGACGGCAGCGTTTTGTACAGCACTCAAGGTGTTTTCGATGCCCAGTGTCACGCCAGCACTGGCGGCTTCGGCTGCCAAGGCGCCCAAATTACGGGTCAAGCGATCGATACCGGCGTCACCTGCGATTTCACCATGATAAAAAAACGGCACCAACAAGACTTTGGCACCAATATCATGACACAACTCGATGCCACGGCGGATATTGAGCATGGCGCTACTCACCACGGCACTGTCAGCGCTGGCAATGTTGCCGTTATTGAGGAAGTGGGCCGCCACCGAGGCAATTTGGACGTTGTTGTTGCGGGCGGTCAGCACCATCATTTCACGCATGCTCGGGCTCATGCTGCCGCCGGGCAAGGCCTCACTGGGGTGGCTCCAATCGAGCTCGATGCCAGCAAAGCCTAGTTGACCAGCACGATAAAATGCGCTGCCTAATGGCTCATTGAGCACATTTTGTAGGGTACCGATTTTCATGTTGTTATCCTTAATTCCAATTAGCTCAATTTAATCGGGCGGCCTTGTTGCATTGATTGTTCGGCGGCCATGGTCACCTTCAAGGTTTTGACGGCATCGGCATACGACGAACGAATCATGGCTTGGTTTTTGGTGCTGACAGCCGTCAAAAACTCACCCACTTGGCGGATGTAGCCGGATTCTTCGCCTTTATACGTGACCGGTTTACCATCAATCACGCCGCTCAAATCGAGGTCCATAATCATTTTGAGGTATAAATCACGACCGGTGAATTCCCAGCCACACCCTTCGGGCACGTCGGTACAGCTGGTGCTAACCACATTGGCCATGCTGCCGTTGGCAAAGCGCATGGTGACAATGGTGCTATCTTCGAAGTCGGCGATATCGTCGCCGGCCCCTTGATGGCCATAGGCGTGGACTTCGGTGACTTCGCCCATGATGTCGCGTAAAAAATCGAATTGGTGGGTGCTCTGTTCAATCACTTGACCACCGCACAAGGCTCGTTTGCCCCACCACGGGTGGGCAGCAGGCATGCGCACCATAAAGCGCCCCAGACCCATCACCACTTTGCGGTCGCCGATGAGTTCACGGGCTTTGGCGGCCATATCGGAATGGCGCGACATGTAGCCCACTTGATTGATGACACCCGATTTGGTGATGGCGGCTTGAGTGCGCTCGACTAAATCGATGTCGAGACCGACGGGTTTGGCTACAAAGACGGCCACGCCGGCATTGACGGCATCGATGACTTGGTTTTGGTGGGCACCGGGGGGAATCGAAATAAAGACGGCGTCGAGATTTTCTTTGGCCAACATTTCGCGGTAATCGGTATATCCGGCACAATTTTCGGCACTAGCGATTTGGTCGACACGGGATTGGTTGATGTCACAAACTGCCGTAATTGGTTGATTGTACTGCGCCAATCCCTTGCGGTATACATCGGCAATCCCGCCGATTCCAATAAGTCCAATTCGCATCGTTGCGCTCCTTGTATATTTCACAGTGGGTTCACTGCGAATGTACCACGAAGCGGACGCAGATGTCAAAGTCAGCTGAGTTTAATACAGATGCGATGTGAGTTCTTTTGACGGTCACGGATTGCATCAATAAAGCGAAATATACGAAAGAATAAGCCGATTTTTTTGAGTAATATTGCTTCAACCTGCGCCACCATTATAGGCGAATCATCAATGGTGGCATGCGCAGTCATCCATTCACCAGTCACTTCACCCATCCGTTTACACGGAGCAATATTGACGTGCGGGTTATTGCGGATACGTTTGACTTTGCTGGTATCCGCCATCGTCCACAAATACAACGCATCGTTGTCTTGGGCAAACCACATCGGTGATTTGATGGTTTCGCCGTTTTTGCGATATGTTTCGAGACTCAAAAATTCTTCTTTGCGAAAGCGTGAAAAATCAGACATGTTAGCTCCTTGGTTACGGTATGCAGTGTATAAACAAATACACAAGTGCAAAAATAATTTGCACTTGTGTATTTCATTGGAGCCGATAGTCGGGGTTGAACCGACGACCTACTGTTTACGAAACAGTTGCTCTACCACTGAGCTACATCGGCAATGCCTATATCATAGCATAGCACTATCATGCTTCGCAAATCAAAACGAAAAAATCTTCTCGTGGTACAAAAAAACAGTCATATCATCGGTTCACTTACATTTGAATAACCATAAACATACAGGGCAGATGTACAATCGGTGACCTAATCTCCAAAAACGCATTCGCACTTCATGATGGTATTTGCGTAGATAGTGCGCACTTTTTTGTTTTGGCAACAATACTGCTTCGCAACACAAAAATTGCACGCAATTTAGATGCGAAAACGATAAATAAGTTAAAAAGTTATGAAAAATAATTTTAAAAATACATATATTTTTTGCTTTATATGTCAATAATACTGTTTTTTGCATGATTTTAAGTAGTGCTAAACGCATGATTAACTCATAAAATATGCGAGAAATCTTCACATTCATATGCGATATTAAAGTATTTAAACATCATACAATAGACTCAAATACTTTATTAATTTGATAATTGGTATTGAAAAACCACGGTATCAGTATAAAGGAGTGAATCATAATGAAAATCGCCAGTTATGTATGCATGGGGTTGGTACTCAGTATCATTGCCCTAGCGCTCCACACCACAACAATCTATGCAGCAAGCACTGACTGTACTGCTCGTGGCGTAGGGGCTGATTTGAGTGGGTGTAATCTCACCGGTGCCAATCTCAATGGGGCTATCCTCAGGTATGCCAATCTCACTGGTGCCAATCTCACTGGTGCCGACCTCGCTGGTGCCGACCTCCTTGGTGCCAATCTGACCGGTGCCACCCTCACCAAGGCCACCCTCAGCTGGGCCACCCTCACCGGTGCCGATCTGACCAATACGGCGCTCAACTCTGCTTTCCTCATGTATACCAATCTGACCGGTGCCACCCTCACCAATGCCACTCTCAGATATGCCACCCTCACCGGTGCCGATCTGACTGGTGCCGATCTGACCGGTGCCGATCTGACCGGTGCCTTTATCGGCTACGCCAAACTCAATGGTGCCAATTTCACCTGGGCTAATCTCACCGGTGCCTCCCTCATCTCGGCTAATCTCACCGGTGCCGATTTCACCAGTGCCACCCTCACCAATGCCAATTTCACCTTCGCAATTTGGGGTGATACGGTATGCCCCAACGGTTCAAACAGTAGCACCAATGGGTTAAATAAATGCGTTGCAGTTAGCGTGCCATCCCGTACTGCCAGCAAAACCCCTACCAAAACTGCGACCAAAACCGCGACTTCTACCAAAACCACGACTCTTACCAAAACCGCGACTTCTACCAAAACAATAACTCCTACCAAATCTTTGACTCCTACCAAATCTTTGACTCCTACCAAATCTTTGACTCCTACCGCAACAGCTCCCCGTGGTCCTATCAGTACTGACTGTACTGCGCGTGGGGACGGGGTTAATTTGAGTGGGTGTAATCTCATCGGAATCACATTCAACAATACCGTTCTCAGCAACGCCAATCTCAGCTATGCCAATTTCGCCTCTTCCACTCTCAACAGCGTCAATCTCAGCGGGGCTGATCTCACTGGCGCCGACTTTCATTACGTCCGTGGCACCGGTGTCGATCTCACCGGTGTCGATCTCTCCAGTGCTAAGCTCGATAGGGCGAGCTTTAAGTTGATTTCTGGTACGCCCACAGGACTCCCAACAGGGTGGATATTAATTAACGCCTCTCTCGTTGGACCATCAGCCGGTACAGGCGGTGCCAATCTCGCCGGTGCCAATCTCGCCGGTGCCAATCTCGCCGGTATTAATCTCTACACAGCTAATCTCACTGGTGCCAATCTCGCTGGTGCCAATCTCACAAACGCCTACTTGCGAAACGCCGATCTCACCGGCGCCGATCTCACCGGTGCCACCCTCAGCTATGCCGATCTCAATGGTGCCAATCTCGAAGGTGCTAAGCTCTCCGGTGCTACCCTCACCGGTGTGCGTTCTGGAAAAGCCGATGAAGGTATGCCTTTTGGGATGCAGTCGACGACTTACCTTCCCCCCGCCACATTACCAACTGACTGGTCTTACATCGGTGGCTATCTGATTGGACCAGGGGCCAATCTCAGCGATACCAATCTCAGCGATACCAATCTCACCAATACCAATCTCAGCGGTGCCAATCTCAGCGGTGCCATTCTCACCAATACCAATCTCAGCGGTGCCATTCTCAGCGGTGCCATTCTCGACGGTGTGAGTTCTGGGAAGATTACTAGTACGCCCGCCAGCCTACCGGCTGGGTGGTCGATAATTGGTGGTTATGCCATCGGACCAAAAGCCAATCTCAATCAAGCCATTCTCAACGGTCTCGATCTCTCCGGGGTTGATCTCACCGGGGTGATGTCTGGTGGCATTACTGGGACGCTTACCCTCCCAACCGGCTGGTCAAAAACAATTGGCTATCTTGTCGGCCCAAAAGCCAATCTCGTCAATGCCAATCTCAGCGGTGCCACCCTCACCGCTGTCAATCTCAGCGGGGCCGATCTCAGCGGTGCCACCCTCACCGGTGCCACCCTCACCGGTGCCAACTTCACCGGCGCCGATCTCTCAGGGGTGAGTTCTGGGGCGATTACTGGTACGCCCACAGCACTCCCAACCGGCTGGATATTAACTAAAGGCTATCTCGTTGGACCAAAAGCTTATCTCCGCGGTGCCGATCTGACCAATGCTAATTTCAGCGGTGCCACCCTCACCGGTGTCGACTTCAGTTATGCCAGCTTCACCGCTGGTGTCAATCTCTCTAGTTTTGATTTCTCGGGTGTGCGTTCTGAATCTATAAATAGTAGTCCTACCCTCCCAACCAGTTGGATCTTACGGGGTGGCTATCTGCTGGGACCCAAAGCCGATTTATCTTATAAATATATGTTTAAATTCGATTTCTCGGGAGCCAATCTCTCCGGAGCCAACCTCTCCAGAAGTTCCTTTCAAGCTAGCAATTTCACAGGTGCCAACCTAACCGGCGCCGATCTGACGAACTCATCTTTCGAAGGTTCATTCTGGAGTAATACGACATGCCCCGATGGGACAAACAGTGACACGAATGGGTTACATGCGTGTGTGGCAAGTAGTGTGCCTGTCGGCACTCCGACCATAACCAGTACTGCCAGCAAAACCAATACGCGTACCAATACTGTCACCAGAACCGCTACTGCAACCAAAACAATCACCCCTACCAAAACCAATACGATGACCAAAACAAACACCCGTACTCCTGGCAGTCCAAACTGTGCAGCGCGTAACATGGGGGCAGATTTGACTGGATGTGATTTCTCAAATGCGGATTTCTCAAATGCCAGGCTGAGTTGGGATAATTTTACTGATGCCGACCTCACCGGCGCCAATCTTTCCCAGGCATATCTCACGTATGCCAACCTCACCGGTGCCGATCTGACCAATGCTAATCTCAGCGGTGCCAATCTCGGCAATACCAATCTGACCGGAGTCGATCTCTCCACCGCCAATCTCACCGGAATTTGGTATTCCACTGGAGTAGGTGTAACAGGCCTCACAGGAATGCCCTCCGCACTTCCACAGGGTTGGTTATTAACTGCGAGCAAATTCCTTGTTGGACCAGGAGTCGGATTGAATTATGCTGATTTATCCAAAAACGATCTCTCATATGCTAACCTCAGCGGTGCCAGTCTCTCCAGTACCAATCTCACCGGTGCGAATCTCTTCGGTGCCGACCTCACCGGAGTCAGATCTGGTGGAATAAAGGGAACACCCGCATTTATGCCGACCGGCTGGCGATTGATTAATGGTTACTTGGTTGGGCCGACGGCCATTCTGGGTGGTGCGAGCTTTGGCGGTACCGTTGCCAAGCCGACAGATTTCACCAATTTTGACCTCTCGAGTGCCGATCTCCGGTGGAGTAATTTGTCCTATGCCAAGTTTAATAATGTCAAGTTTAATAATGCCAAACTCAATGGAATCACACTACAAAATGCCGATATCTCGGGTGCCGATTTCTCGGGGGTTGATTTTAATTCGGCTAAAACTGGTGGACTTACTGCGACGACCCCGCCCATCCTACCGGCCGGCTGGTATTTGCTGGGAGGTTATATCGTCGGACCAAAAGCTAATCTGTATGGCGCTAATCTCTCCGGGGTCGATCTCTCCGGGGTCGATCTCTCCGGGGTGAGTTCTGGTGGCATTACGGGTACGCCCACAGCACTCCCAACCGGCTGGTATTTGAAGGGAGGCTATCTGGTAGGCCCAACGGCCAACCTCTCATATGCCACTTTCAACACCATCGATTTCACCGGGGTCAATTTCACCGATGCCACTCTCGACATGACTAGTTTTATCGGGTGCAATCTCACCAATGCCACGTTCACAAATAATTATTTCGGCGGGGCCACGTTCACAACTAACAATCTCACTGGAGCTATTTTCACCAATGCCACTCTCCAACATGCCACGTTCACAACTAACAATCTCACCAATGCTACGTTCACGAATACGCGTATGTGGGGGGGCAAGTTCACAAATAATAATCTCACCGGTACGATTTTCTCCACTGCCGATTTGTCGGGAGTCATTTGGAGTGGAAACACGGGCACTCCGACACTGCCGACCGGCTGGATAATAGCGAATGGGTATTTCGTCGGACCAGGAGCCAATCTGTCTGGTGCCAATCTGACGGGTGCCACTCTTGCGCTGGTGGACCTTTCCTATGTGAGTTCTGGTGGCATTACTGCCACGACCCCGCCCACCCTCCCAGCCGGCTGGATATTAACTGCTGGCTATCTCGTCGGACCAAATGCCACCCTCACCGGTGCCACCCTCACCGGTGCCACCCTCACCGGTGCCACCCTCACCGGTGCCGATCTTACCGGTGCCACGCTCACCGGTGTTGATCTCTCTAGTTTCGATCTCTCCACTGTTCGCTCTGGCAATATTACTAGCGGTCCCAGCGCACTCCCCGCTAACTGGCAATTATTGAGTGGGGTGCTGGTAGGACCAAATGCCGATCTCTCCTATTCACATTTTGCCCGTGGAAATTTCACCGGTGCCAACCTCACTGGTGCGAATCTCTCCAATTCCTCATCCTCATCGTTCAATTTCACCAATACGAATCTCACCGGTGCGAATCTCTCCAATATGAACCTCCAACAAGGGGAATGGTTTTGGTCTTATTTTGCTCCTATTATTTGGAAGAATACTACCTGTCCCGATGGCACAAATAGCGATTCGAACGGGTTGCTTGCGTGTGCAGTCCTGTCATCGGTTACGCCAACCACTACCCCGACTACCACTATCACAAGCACCCCGTCCATCACCCGTACGCCGCCAGTCACCCGTACGTATACCAAGACGCTAACCTTGACCAAGACGCTAACCCCAAGCAAAACGCCAACCTTGACCATGACACGTACCCTGACCAGGACGCCAACCTTGACCAGGACGCCAACCTTGACCAAGACACGTACCCTAACTATGACGCCAACCTTGACCAAGACGCCGACCAAAACGCCGACTCCATAAAAAACATCTACGTGTCGCTTGTCGCAAACCCCCGTTACTGTACGCAGTAATGGGGGTATTTCCGTTAGTGTGCACGGGCTGCCACGCACCTGTGCTAATTAACTTCATACTTCCGACTTCGTTTTCGCGCACAGGGCACGCGGAGGAAGCAGCGCATCCCACGTCATTGCATGGCGCCACAGGCGCAGTGCAATCTCCGAGTGGTAGGACAGATACCAGGGCACACAGAGGTCACAGAGGCGTTTTTTGATTGAGGTACGTCGAAGAATGTCTGCCCATGCGCTACGTACTTCCGACTTCACTTTACTCTTCCGACTTCACGCTTTCTACTTCGTATGTCTCGCACAGGGCATGCGGAGG
>CAISXI010000268.1 GCA_903889425.1 uncultured Roseiflexaceae bacterium
ATGGTCGAAATGGACCCCTTCACCGGTGTGGCCCAAGGCCTCGGGATTGCCGCCGCCGATGATGCCTTTTTTGCCCAACTGCAAAAATAATCCTGGCACAACAAAAACGTCGGAGCTTTCGTGATGAAAGCTCCGACGTTACCGTGACCAGTGGGGAATTAACCCAAGGTCTTTTGGTGGCAGGTGCGGTGGTGGTAGGTCTTGTTGCGACGGCGATCGTCCATCAACACAATCATTTCACGGTCGTTCATGATGCGTTGGTTGCAGTTGACGCAAGTGTGAACCGTGGCGCGACCGCTTTTGTCACGTGACGTTACGTCAGTCTTTGACTTACCCTTGGTTTCTTTGGCCATGATAATGCTCCATGTATCTCATATGAATACGAAAACATGTGGTGATTATACCACATTACACAATAACAATGTAAGAGAAAAACTTTCCGCAATTATGCCTAATCGAACCCAATTATTGCCCCGTTGCGGCCACGCAACCACCATACCACTTCACCCACGCACATTTCGCATTTTCATCATGACAAAAATACAGTATAATGCCCACATAGCGATGACGAAGACACGTCGGCAGTTCCCCGTTTGACCAGCGAATGCGCAAGTGGTGAGAGGCGCAGCAACGGCACTGACCGATATCCCTTCTGAGCAGGAGGCCCAAGCAGCCCACGCTGTGTGTAAGCCGACCGGGTGCCCTCCGTCATAGGGGCAGAGCGTGTTAGCGCTCACAAAGCGGCCACATTCATGTGGCAATCAGGGTGGTACCGCGGGGTCTCTGCACCTCGTCCCTGCTAGGGGCGAGTTTTTTTGTGTTGTTTTTTGCCACACCAAAAGGGGATTTGTATGACATTTCGTGCAGTCGACACGCGTGCGTCATTTGTCGCACTCGAAGATCGCATCGGCGAGTATTGGCGCGTAAACGACATCAAGCGCCATGCCCTCGCTCACGGCGACCACGCCAAACCATTCATTTTTTATGAAGGACCACCCACCGCCAACGGCAAACCGGGGGTGCACCACGTCGAAGCCCGCGTCTCCAAAGACATCATCATCCGCTACCATCGCATGTGTGGCCAATACGTCATCGGCGCTCGTGGTGGCTGGGATACCCATGGCCTGCCCGTTGAAATCGAAGTCGAAAAAAAGCTGGGCTTTGCCGGCAAACCCGACATCGAACGCTACGGCATCGCCAACTTCAATGCCGAATGCAAAAACAGCGTGTTGACCTATATCGGCGAATGGGAAAAAATGACCGACCGCATCGCCTATTGGATCGACATGGAAAAACCCTACAGTACCTTCGATAATTCCTACATCGAATCACTGTGGTGGATCCTGCGCCAATTCTGGGATCGCGATTTGCTCTTCCGCGACTACAAAGTCACCATGCACTGCCCGCGCTGTGGCACCACCCTCAGCGATGCCGAAGTCAACCAAGGCTACGAAGACGACGTCGATGACCCCTCGGTCTGGTTGCGCTTCCGCCTTGACCCCAGTGGCCACCCCCTCGACACCGCCCTCGCCGGTGCCGCCTTTTTGGCATGGACCACCACCCCCTGGACTCTGCCCGCCAACGTCGCTCTGGCCGTCAACCCCGATGCCGACTATGTGCTGGCCGAAACCGGCCCAGACGACAAACGCGAAAAAGTCATCCTCGCCGCCAGCCTGGCCGAAAAAGTCCTCGGCGAAGGACATACCATCCTCGCCACCTACACCGGCAGCCAACTCACCGGCGCCCGCTACACCCGCTTGTTTGATGGTGTCCCTGGCCCCGGCGATACCCCTGACCTCAGCCAAGGCTACCTCGTCATCGGCGACAACTTCGTCTCGCTCGACGA
>CAISXI010000269.1 GCA_903889425.1 uncultured Roseiflexaceae bacterium
ATCCTCCGCGCTTGCGCCCCTCGCACCGCAAGGATCCTCCGCGCTTGCGCCGCTCGCACCGCAAGGATCCTTGCGCTTGCGCCGCTCGCACCGCTAGGATCCTCCGCGCTTGCGCCCCGCGAAATTATGCGGGCTTTTCATAGCACAGACTAACCCCATCATCATGATAGGGGCCAAAGGCCGGAATCAACCGAAACCCGAATGATTCATAACGGGCATTGGCCTCGGGCTGGTGGATGCCGGTCTCGAGGCGCAACAACGGGATACCACGTTGCTGGGCCACTGTCTGTACATGCGTCAGCAAGCGTACGCCTAGTTTGTTGCGGCGAAACTCGGGGCGGATGTACATGCGTTTGATTTCGGCATATTCAGGCAGGCACAGCAGCCCGATACACCCTGCAGCCACGCCATCGATTCGCAACACAAAAAAATCGACACCGGACGCAATCAGTTGCTCCACACTAAAGCCATGGCGGTGTTCGGGGGCATAAAACGACTCGAGGTATGTTTGGAGTTCATCGATGAGTGCCATGGCGTCCGCACTATCGGGACGCTCCGGATTGATTATTATTTCCATATTTGGTCACCATTTGATATAAAACGAATACTGATGGTAAAAGTGCGGACCATCGCAATACTGCGATAGCCCGCACTCAAGTCATTATCTAGCTCCGATTAAAGCGCACGGTGGCCAGTTGCAGGCGTTCGAGCACCGCATCGGGGATATCGGTAAAGCGGAAGCGCCAGCCCCAATTACCACCCAACCGGCCGGGATAATTCATGCGGGCCTCGGTGGGCAAGCTGAGTAAATCTTGCAATGGCACAATAGCAGTGGTAGCAACCGAGCTCCACGCCAAGCGCAACAAATCCCAGGCCGGCTCGACGTTTTCGGGGGTGACGCCGGCGTAGTAGCGCATATATTCTTGTTCGTGGCCTGGGGCGCTGTGGTACCAGCCCACAGTCGTGTCGTTGTCGTGGGTGCCGGTATAGACCACACAGTTGGGGTGGTAGTTGTGCGGCAAAAACGGCTCTTTGGGGTCGCCGTGGAAGCCAAACTGCAGTACTTTCATGCCGGGCAAGTTGTAGCGATCACGCAATGTCATCACATCAGGGGTAATCAACCCCAAATCTTCGGCGATGATGGGTAGTGGGCCCAAGGCCCGTTGCAAAGCATCAAACAAATCACTGCCAGGGCCCGTTACCCATTGCCCGACGCGGGCGGTGGGCTCGCTAGCAGGCACTTCCCAGTAGGCGGCAAAGCCGCGGAAGTGGTCGAGGCGCACGAGGTCGTACAAGGCCGCATTGGCTTTGATCCGGGCAATCCACCAGCTGTAGTTTTGGGCTTTGTGAGCCTCCCAACGATACAACGGGTTGCCCCAGCGCTGACCGTCTTCGCTAAAGTAGTCGGGTGGCACACCAGCGACTACCGTCGGCAAGCCAGCCTCGTCCAAATAAAAGAGTTCTGGTGCGCTCCAGACGTCGGCACTATCGTAGGCCACAAAAATAGGCGCATCGCCGATAATGGTAATCCCGCGGCTGTTGGCGTAGGCCCGCAAGGCTCGCCACTGCTTAAAAAAGAGCCACTGACAATAGGCGTGAAACGAGACTTCCACCTGTAATTCACGGCTGGCTTCGGCTAACGCCGTCGCTTCGCGAGTGGCGAGGGGTGCCGGCCAACTGCTCCAGACCACACCGCCGTTGCGCTCTTTGAGGGCCATAAATAGCGCGAAATTGCCCAGCCAGGCTGATTCGGCGCCACAAAAGGTGGCGAAATCGTTGTGGGCCGTGGCTGGGGCATTGCGGAAGCGCGCAAATGAGCGCCGGAGCAGGGTGGTTTTGCTGGGAATGACGGTACCGTAGTCGATGAGCGAGTCGCTGTGGTGTGGGTAATCGGCGACGTCGTCGGGGTGCAATAACCCTTCGCCGAGTAATAAATCGGGGCTTACCAACAACGGATTGCCCGCAAATGCCGAAAAACATTGGTAGGGTGAATCACCATACCCGGTGGGGCCGAGGGGCAATACTTGCCAGATTTTTTGGTGGGTGTGGAGCAACAAATCGATGAATTGATAGGCGGCCGCCCCCATGTCGCCAATTCCCCAGCGTGAAGGGAGCGAGGTGGGGTGCAACAAAATGCCACTTTGGCGCATACATTATTCCTGTTCTGATACCACCGTGCGAATAAAAATGGGTGCTAATATGTCTAAAAAACGGATAACAAATCAGTTGCCACGTGGTTTTTCGAGGGTGTCGAGAAGTTTATTCCACAGCTTCATACGGTCGATATCGCCACCACGGTCGGGATGGTGGATGCGCGCCATGGCACGTCGGATAGCGTTGATTTCGTCGCTGGTGAGCACGGGTAAATTGTCAGAGCTAATCATCCCTTGTTGCTCGGCTCGCATGCGCCACATATTGCGTTCACGCTCGACCATGGCCTGCTCGCGGTTGATTTCGATGATGTTTTGTTTCATCTGCTCGTAGGCATGGTGGGTTTTGCGTTGTTGTTCTTGTTCTTCGGCCAGCCGTCGCATCAAAATCCGAATGGTACGGTGTGCGTCGTCTAATTCGCGTTGCAATAATTCATGCGTATCAGAATTGGGTTGCTGCCATTGGTACTGATTATTGTTGCTCACCGCTATTACCCACGCCTCGTCTCCACACAGATATCGTGCCTATAGTATACGCTATTTCGTACCACCAAATAGCGCGTGTCTGCCCATGCAATGGCGTTTTTGGCAGGCATGAGGTAGGGCAAGATTGGTGTACAATATTGGTGAAATATTGTTTACGAGGAGCAACTCATGCAGACCCGTCGGATGGGCCGTACTGGCCTAAATGTCACCCCGATTTGTTTTGGGGGCAATGTGTTGGGGTGGACCACAGACCGCGACCGTTCCTTTGCCGTGCTCGACACCTTTGTGGCGGGTGGCGGTAATTTTATTGATACTGCTGATGTCTATTCTGCGTGGGTGACTGGCCA
>CAISXI010000270.1 GCA_903889425.1 uncultured Roseiflexaceae bacterium
AGCAACCCCCCCTTCCACGCCGGCAAACAGCGCGACGACGCCATGGTGCGGGCCTTTGTGACCACCGCCGCTCAGCACCTCGCCTCCCACGGCGCCTTCTGGCTGGTGGCCAACGCCTTTTTGCCCTATCGCGCACTGCTCAGCACCGCATTTAGCGAGGTCACCAGCGTGGCTACCACCCCCGCCTACCAAATTATTCGGGCCAGTCAGCCGTTGTGAGTTGTTTTTTTGGGGGAAAATGCGTGGGGTGCGGTCGGTGAATTTGACATAACACATCCGTCCGGTTGCACACAGTTCGTGGGGGGCGCTATAACGCGCGGAATTTGATACAATACCTACATGCCGCATACGAGGAGCTTCCCCATGCAATTTGACCACATCGATGATTTGCAACAGGCCTTGGCCCAGCACAACTACATCGCCGATCGTTCGTTGACCACGGCGCTTTTTTTGGCACTCAAGTTGCACAAACCGATTTTGCTCGAAGGTGAAGCGGGCGTCGGCAAAACCGAAATCGCCAAAACACTAACCACCATTCTCGGCACCGAGCTAATCCGGTTGCAATGCTACGAAGGCCTCGATGCCTCGACGGCCATTTACGAATGGAATTACCCCCGCCAGTTGTTGCAGATTCGCATGGCCGAAACCCAAGGCAGCGACAAGGCCGCCAATATTTTCACCCGCGAATTCCTCATCCAGCGCCCCTTGCTCCATGCCATCGACGGCGGGCATACCCAAGCCCCCGTGTTGCTGATCGACGAGCTCGACCGCGCCGACGAAGAATTCGAAGCCTTTTTGTTGGAATTGTTGTCGGACTGGCAAATCACCATCCCCGAATTAGGCACCATCAAAGCCAAATATCCCCCCATCGTGATTATCACCAGCAACCGTACCCGTGAGGTCCACGACGCCCTCAAGCGCCGCTGTCTGTTCCACTGGGTCGATTACCCCACCCTCGACAAAGAGTTGACCATTTTGGCTGCCCGCGTGCCCAACATCAATCAAACTTTGGCGCGTCAGATTGTGGTCTTTGTGCAAGAGCTGCGGCGCCTCGATTTGTTCAAAATCCCCGGCGTGGCCGAAACCATCGACTGGGCCAATGCCTTGGTGGCGCTCAATACCACGGCGCTGACTCTCGAGACCGTCGACGACACCCTCGGCGCCATCCTCAAATACCAAGACGATTTGCAACAAGTCAAGGGTGAGGCGGTCAAAGCCTTGTTGGCGCGAGTCAATTCACTATGAGCGACGGTCACATCAGTGCCCATTTAGTCGGGTTTGTCCATCTGTTGCGGAGTATGGGCATTCAAGTCGGTAGCGGCCAACTCATCGACCTCGCGCAGGGGTTGACGTTTGTGTCGCTGACCGACCGCGAAGCCTTGCACGATGCGGCCCGCTGTACCCTGATTACCAAACCCGAAGATTTGCCGTTGTTCGAGGCCGCCTTTGGCTTCTACTTCCGGCCGATTTCGGGCTTTGATCCGGCTCAAATGGCCATCCCTATCATCCGCATCCCGCAACGACCGCTGCGCATCCCCCGCAAAAAGCCGGTGGCCGGTGAAAACCCCGGCGACGATAGTAGCGATACCGAAGAGCACAAGGTGGGGGTGACGTTGGCGTATACCGCCAGCGAAACCCTGCGCAC
>CAISXI010000271.1 GCA_903889425.1 uncultured Roseiflexaceae bacterium
ATTGCCTGCCGAATTGGCAGCCAAATCCCGTGGGGCTACCCGCGACCCACTCAACCCACTCTTCCGCGAAATCGGCAAAAACCAGCTCAAGAGCCGGCTGCGCTCACACCCCGACGTGGCCCAGCGCCACCACGCCGATCTGCTCGCCTCGGATGAATACACCGCGCCCAAGCGGTAAGTGTGCGGCATGCCGCACACCCCGACGCGGTAGCATATCGTAAGTGTGAGGCATGCCTCACACCCCCTGCGCGGTACCGGCGAATAAGACCGCCGTTCACGGCGGCATCATCCGCCGTATGGCCGCATCATTCGCCGCTACGCCATATGCCGCATCATTCGCCGCAAGCCCAATCCCCTCGCCTCCCTTCCGTACCGGCGAATAAGACCGCCGTAAACGGCGGTTCGATTCGCCGTATGGCGGCATCATTCGCCGTATGGCGGCATCATTCGCCGCTACGCCATATGCCGCATCATTCGCCGCTTCGCCATATGCCGCAGCCCTCGCATAGAGAGAAGCCCCGAGTGCATAAATGCACTCGGGGCTTCTCCATCTAGATCCTAGTCGCGGCGACGGGGCCGGCTGAAGCCACCACGATCACCGCCACGGTCTGGTGCCGGTGGGCGATTGGCGTTGGCCGCCTTGCGCTCTTCGGGGGATTCGCCATTGAGCACGGAGCGCCGTGACAAGCTGACTTTACCACCCGAATCGACATCGATAACCATTACGTTGATTTCATCGCCGATATTGACGACGTCTTCGACTTGGTTGACCCGACCGACATCAAGCTCTGAAATATGGACCATGCCGTCTTTGCCAGGAATCAAATTGACAAAGGCGCCAAAGGGTTTGATGCTGACCACTTTGCCGAGGAAGATTTCGCCCACTTTGATTTCGCGGGTCAAGGCTTCGATCATGCCAACAGCCTTTTTCGCAGCTTCACCGTCGGCAGTGGTCACAAACACGCGACCATCATCTTCGACATCGACCGTCGCACCGGTGGCTTCGATAATACCCCGGATGGTTTTGCCACCAGGTCCAATCAAGGCACCGATTTTGTCGACGGGGATCTGCAACGTAATAATCCGTGGTGCCGTGGCCGACAATTCGGTACGGGCACTGTTGATGATTTCGTTCATCTTGTCGAGGATAAACAAGCGACCAGTTTGGGCCTGTGCAAAGGCTTCGCGCATGATGTCAAAGGTGATACCGGTGGTCTTGATGTCCATCTGGAGACCGGTAATCCCTTCGGACGTCCCAGCCACTTTGAAGTCCATGTCGCCGAGGTGGTCTTCGATACCTTGGATGTCGGTGAGTACCTGCCATTTACCATCAGCACCGGTAATCAAGCCCATGGCCACACCGGCGACGGGGCGTTTGATGGGCACACCGGCATCCATCAACGACAAACTCGAACCACAGACTGAGGCCATCGACGAAGAACCGTTGGACGACAATACTTCAGAAACCAAACGCATGGTGTAGGGGAATTCTGATTTGGGGGGCAATACGGCCAACAAGGACCGCTCTGCCAACGCACCATGCCCGATGTCGCGGCGGCGGGGAGCACCCAAGCGCTTGACTTCGCCCGTCGAAAACGGCGGGAAGTTGTAGTGGTGGATGTAGCGCTTGCTGGTTTCGATGCCGAGGTCGTCGAGGCGTTGCTCTTCTGACGGTGAACCAAGGGTGGTGATGGTCAATACTTGGGTCTGGCCACGGGTGAACAAACCACTGCCGTGCACACGGGGTACCACGCCTACATCGACCGAGATGGCGCGGATTTCGTCAGTCTTGCGGCCGTCGACACGCATACCACTTGCCAAAATCGCCGAACGAACGGCCTCGTAGGTCAAGTTTTCGAAGGCCACGTCAATGGCTTTCTTGCGGGCCGGGATTTCTTCTTCGGGTTCGTCGGCCGTGAAGTGCGCCACAATGGCGGCATGCAAGGCATCGGTACGATCTTGACGGGCAGTTTTGTCGCTGTCGTGCAAGGCTTCGTTGAGGCGATTGCCCATCCAGGCCCGAATAGCTTTTTCGAGTGAATTATCGGCAGCGGGTGGCGTGAATGCCAACTTGGCCACACCACATTGGGCGACGAGACGCTCTTGGAGTTCACAGATTTCGCGGCAGATTTGGTGGCCTTTGATAACACCGTCGAGCATTTCGGCTTCGGTGAGCTCTTCGGCGCCGGCTTCGACCATCAACACGGCATCTTTGGTGCCGGCAACCACCAAATCGAGGCGGCTTGCGGCCATATCAGCCATGAAAGGATTGACGACGTGACCGTTTTCGTTGAAACCCACCGTCACGGCACCCACTGGTCCCGAAAAGGGGATGTTGCTGATGGCCAAGGCGGCCGATGCGGCAATAATCGACAACGGACCTGGGTCGTTGATCATGTCAATCGAAAAGGTGGTGACGATGATTTGGACTTCGTTGAAGTAACCTTCGGGGAAGAGCGGGCGCAACGGGCGATCGGTCAAGCGTGACGTCAAAATCGCCGTGGTGGTGGCGCGCCCTTCGCGTTTGAAGAAGCTACCGGGGATTTTGCCAGCGGCGTACATTTTTTCTTCGTAGTCGACAGTCAATGGGAAAAAATCGATACCGTCGCGGGCCGACTTGGCGGCCACCACGGTGGCCAGCAACATGGTGTCGCCGTAGCGTACGGTGACTGCGCCGTCTGCTTGTTCAGCAAAACGACCTGCTTCGAGCGTCATGGTGCGACCGGCAATTTCGGCGCTAACACTCACAATGTTTTTTACGGTCATGCAATACCTTCTTCTGCGTGCATCCACCCACTGGTGGTGCGTATTGCCAAGTGTTAGGTACTGGAGTATGCCGTCGCAGTGCCACCCCATACTCCAATCCCTAACCCCTTGGTCTTCCTCTTTGACGACAAAAAAGATAAAACTGCGGGCCGTCACTTGTACGAGCCCGCAGCATATCAGCGTAGAATTGGGCGCCTCGCCACAACCTGACTACCGACGCAGGCCCAAGCGCTCAATCACTGAGCGGTAGCTGGGGCGGTTGGTGCGGCTCAAGTACGCCAACAAACGACGGCGACGACCAACCAGGCTCAGCAAGCCACGGCGGGTAGCATGGTCGTGTTTGTGTTCGCGCAAATGTTCGATGATTTGGTTGATGCGTTCGGTCAACAAGGCAATTTGGACTTCAGATGAACCGGTATCTTGACCGTGTGTCTGAAACTTGCCTACGACGACATCTTTCTCGCTCTTCTCCAAAGCCATGTGCTATGCACTCCTCATAATCGCGTGCGGGCTGGAGGTGCCCGCCGTTCGAAAACAGCATCGACATTCCCATGTCAATGGGTGGTATTATACCACAGATACAAGGATAATGACGTTTTTTCTTGACGTGCTCGTGAGATGTGAGTAGAATGAGGATTGTGCAATACACACACACACCGAACCAACTCCGTGATTTGCTCCAGCGCATAAGTCTGGCAATGACGTATATCCCTGGAGTGCGGGTCGCACCGCCGCCGTATCATGCGCCGATAAATGCCATGATTGGTCATGGCGTTACGGCACACGACGAGGGGAATCGCACGGTATTGACTTGTTTTTTGTGCCTAGACCCCGCACAGTCGCGGAGTCTGCCTGAGCATTGTGCGCTCGTGCAAACGGTTATTCAATCTATTTTGCCGCCACGCAGCGCACGGGAATGTATCATCAATGTTATTATCACCGACATACTTGCCTAAGGATTGCATGCCCACCAAAGCACGGCTCAAACCTCGTACGCTGGCAGTACGCGTCCTCTATGAGCTCAACCAGACTGACCATACGATTGAAGCGGTATTGGCCAATCATTTTGCCTACCCTCGGCTCAGTGACACCGACGATGACGATGATGGCAGCGGCGTTGTTAGTCCGCAACACCAAGAATTCATCCGCACCCTCGTGACCACAGCCCTCAACAATCGCCATGGTCTTGATAGCTTGATTATTGATTTGGCACCCAACGTGCCACTCAGTGATATGCCGTTATTACAACGAGTCGTGTTACAATTAGCCATCGCCGAAATGCGGTATATGGGGCAAGGACGTGGTGATTACAAGCTGATTATCAATGCCGCAGTCGAAATCACCCGCGCCTACGTTGGCGATAATCCTGCCCGCTTTGTCAATGGCGTGTTAGGTACAGTAGCGTTACGCTACCCCGAATCACGCAATCCCTCTGCACGGTAGCCTACCGGGATTCATCCCGTGGTGAATAATTGAGATACGTAGAGACACGCTAATCCCTTGTGTCACGGTTGCGAAAGGAGCATGATTCATGCCGTCTGCTGAAATGGAAGCCCGTCTGAAAAAAATTGTTGCTGATCGACTCGGTGTCGAAGAAGCCGCAATTGTCCCCTCAGCCCGCTTTGCCGAAGAATTGAAAGCCGATTCACTCGACTTGGTTGAGTTGATTATGGCCCTCGAAGAAGAATTCGGCGTTGACATTCCCGATGATGTGGCCGAAAAAATCCTCACCGTCGGCGATGCCTTGACCTACATCGACGCCCACGGGAAGTAATTCTCCGGCTCGTGACCACAACGCCCATTGACGATGATTGTCGTCAATGGGCGTTGTGGTCATTTTTACTCATTGTCACACGACATACACCATTTACCCCTTCGCTGATTTTTTGCATTTAATATCAACCTACGTACTCACACGTGAATTTCAGTGTACAATCTAGAGTAATAGAATGGTAACCAGGTGAAGTGAGGTCGGCATGAACTTCCTCGGCGTTGGTCCGGGCGAATTTTTCTTTATTCTGATTGTCGCATTGATTGTAATTGGTCCCGAACGCTTGCCGGGCTTTGCCCGCAGCATCGGACGCAATATTGTACGGTTGCGCAATTGGATGAATGCATCACCGGATGCCCAAATGCTCCTGCAAGTCCAACGTGAACTCGAAATCGAAATCAACGACATCCGCTCGACGCTCCGCCAAGAAGTACTCAACGTGCGGGCTGAATTCGAAGAAGTTCGCCAAGATTTGAGTATGGCCTCACGCACCGTCGATAGCTCACTCAGTAGTATGACCAATGAGGTCAACAGTGATCTCGGGTATGTTTCATCTTACCCCACACCAGTAGCCATTCCTGCCGTCATAACGACCACCGAAGTCACCCCAATTGCTGACCCGAGTAGTGATGTGACGGCGCCAATTAGCTTTGCCCAAACGACCGACAATGACACCGCGCCCACAATTGCCTCCGAAGAACCAGTAGCACCGGTAGTGGCTCGGCAACGCAAACCAAATTGGGTCAATACCAGCGATGAAGAAACACCCGTTGCGGACAATGTCATTGCCCCACCCCACAGCATAGAAACCGCAGTGGTGACGCCCGTCAATGCCACGCTCGAAGCCGAAATTGCGACATTGCGCCAAGAAATAGCCACGCTCAAACAGGCACCAAATACACCCAGTACAGTCTCCCACGATAATTTCATGATGATGCAAGTCGAAGTCGCCCAATTAACCCAAGCACTCAGCACGCTTCGTACCGAAATCAAACAAAGCAAACTCGGTGCGCCACCGTCGGTATCATATGATGCGTTTATGATTATGCGCGTCGAAATCGCCCAACTTTCCCAACAACTTGATGCCTTAGCCAAACAACTCACCACCAACACCAATGGGGAGCCTTCCGCATGAACACTTCCCAACTGATTATTGCCGCCATCGTATTGACGATTCTCATCCTGGTACCACTCATCGTGATTGTGTTAGTCCGCTGGCTCGTCCCCCTCGAAGACCCTATAGACGACATGAGTGATTTTCCAGAACCAGAACTCCCCACGAATAATCTTAAAGATTTCTGGAGTGCCTTGGCACCCCACTTAATCGAGCTCCGCGACCGCCTCGTCAAAGCCGCGTTGGCAATCGCCATCGGTACTTCACTCGGGTTTTATCTGGTTAATAGCCCCAAATTACTCGGGGTGTCGTTACCTGATTTCATGGTCAAACAATTAGCCCCACCAGGCACAGTGCTCCAAGCCGTCGGTGTCGGCGAAGTCTTCCTCGGCTATATGCAAATCGCCCTCATTATCGGGATTATTTTGGCAATGCCGATTGTAATCTATCAACTCGTGGCGTTCTTTTCGCCGGGCTTACTCAACAACGAAAAACGCATGGTGTATATTGCAATCCCGATTATCACCGAGCTTTTTCTGGCAGGGGTATCGTTCGGGTGGTTTTTCACCGTACCAGCCGCATTGCAGTTTTTATTACAATACGGACAAACCTCAAACATTAGTACCATACCAACCTCGGATAGTTTCTTTCAGACCGTCGCCACGTTGCTACTCTGGAATGGTATCATCTTCCAATTGCCGGCAATTATGTACCTCTTGGCACGGCTCAATATTGTCTCAACTGCGATGCTCACCAGCACCCGGCGCTACGCCATCGTGGTCATCACCATCATCGCAGCCCTGATTACCCCTACCGGCGACCCTTACAATTTATTGTTGTTGGCGGTACCGATGTACATGTTGTATGAGTTGGGGATTATTTTGACCCGATTCGTCCCCAAACCCAAAATCAGCGCCGACGCAGAACCCCAGGCATAAACAGAGACGACAGCACGTCGCTACAACAGCACACCCGCAGTGGATTACCACTACGGGTGTGCTGTTGTATGCGGCTGACGATTACTCGCGGGTCAACGGTACCACCCACGTGGCATCACCCAGCACGGTGTTTTGTAGTGTAATAATCAACGTGGTAGCACTAGGGTGTAATCCACGGGTCACCACCACCGTACCGATGGAGTTCTGACCCGGCAGCACACTGAGGGTTCGTGGTTGCGAACGAATCACAGAAACTGCATAATTTGTCCCCAATGAATCGCGAATCACTACGTGGGCATCGTCGAGGGGAATTTGCATATCAAGGTCGTTGGTGTTGTTGTTGATCAGAAATTGCACATGAACCTCCCCATTACACGTGGTCACTTGTTGCAACGTCAACAACGCATCGGCATTCTGGCCTGCAGACACACTCTGCCAATTGCCATCACTAGACCGGACACGTGCAATCGTTTGGACGTCATTCCATTCACAGCGGGCAGTCGTCTGCATCGCGTTTGGCTGATTTCCATCACTCGCAAGCACTGCTGTCAACGTTGGCTCCATGGGTGGCAACGTCACCAATCGTGTACCACTCGTACTCGCCGCAAACCAGACCGCCACCACCAACAGTGCCACACTCACTGCAATCAGGGCTTGTCCCGTCCAAGTCGAACGCAACTGCACCCACAAATCACGCCACGGCCGCATGGGCGCTAATGGAGCGGTGACTGGCATGATTTCACTCAGCACGAGGTGTTCGATTTCGTCCCACCGGGTACAATTCAACAGCTGGGGGATACGTTGGAGCTCGCTATCGCTCCAATTCATGTTGGTGGATCGTTCCGTAAAAATATGCAATGGCAAGGTATCTAACCCGAGTACCTGCACCTTCCAGTCACTTTCGATTTGTGATTCGGGGTGCAGTATTGGCGCAATCGCTACTACCCGCCGGACTGCCCGCACATCAACCGAGCGATTATTGGTGATATCGGCGCGATGTTCGGTCAAAAAATTCGTCAAGGCGTAATAATAGGCAATGACTTGGTTATACGGATTTTTGCGACCCGGGTTAATGCGTTTGCGTTCTTGGTTGCTGTTTTCGACAAACCACGGACCATTGACATCACCAAACACTTTACCATCACAATGTTTGAGCTCAATCACAAAAATGCCGTCGTTTTTGAGCACTACCACATCAATGGTGCGCCCACCCACGCTGAAATTAGCCAAGATAATATACAAGCCGTCAAGACGGGCCAACTGCGTTGCCAGTTGGGTAATGGCCCGCCGTTCGTTGGGATGTTCTGGTTTTTCGCCAATCCAAATCTGTACTGCCATACAATCCTCAGCGCCGCCGCGCATTACCACGGCTGCGCGCCGGCGCAGGGGCTGGTGCGAGTTCTTCTTCGAGTGCCATGGTACGGCGCAAATCAAGGATTTGGTCACGTAATCCGGCTGCTTTTTCAAATTCCAGATCTCGTGAGGCGTTTTTCATCTGCTTTTCGAGATCTTTAATCAGTTTGGCCATGGCTTCACGCGTCGCCGGCATTTCTACCCGTTTGGTGGTGTCGTTAGTGGTATAGACCCCTTGTTCCTCGGCGGCCTTGCGCAAGCGATCACTCAAATCGCGCACGCCTTTGATAATCCCGACGGGCACAATGTTGTTGGCTGTGTTATGGGCAATCTGGATGGTGCGCCGGCGGTCGGTTTCGGCGATAGCAGCCGTCATCGAGGCCGTCATATTGTCGGCATACATCACCACCGTGCCTTCGACGTGGCGGGCTGCCCGCCCGATAATCTGAATCAATGACGACGCCGACCGCAAAAAACCTTCTTTGTCGGCATCAAGAATTGCCACCAAGGATACTTCGGGCAAATCCAACCCTTCGCGCAACAAGTTAATCCCCACCACCACGTCATAGACGCCGAGGCGCAAATCACGCAAAATCTCGACCCGCTCGATGACATCAATGTCAGAATGCAAATAGTGGGTGCGGATACCGGTTTCGCGCAGATAATCGGCCAAATCTTCGGCCATGCGCTTGGTCAAGGTCGTCACCAAACAACGATGGCCTTTTTTGACCCGCCCTTGCACTTCACTCACCAAATCATCGACCTGACCACGGGATGGCCGGATGTTGATGACAGGATCGATGAGCCCCGTGGGTCGGATGATTTGTTCCACCACTTGTTGCGACATACCGATTTCGAGGGGGGTAGGGGTGGCCGACACAAAAACAGCTTGACGCATGTGTTGGCTAAATTCATCGAAATTCAGCGGGCGATTATCCATGGCCGACGGCAAGCGGAAGCCATAATCAACCAACGTCGTTTTGCGCGCACGGTCACCGGCATACATCCCGCGCACTTGGGGCAACGAAATATGTGATTCGTCGATAAACATCACGAAATCATCGGGGAAGTAATCGAGCAATGTCCATGGTGTTTGGCCTGCCAAGCGGCGATCCATGTGGCGCGAGTAGTTTTCAATCCCCGAACAATAGCCCATCTCGCCCAACATTTCGAGGTCGTACATGGTACGTTGTTTGAGCCGGGCTGCCTCGAGAATTTTGCCGTCACCTTCGAGGAATTTAACCTGTGCCACCATTTCGTCTTGGATATCACCCATCGCCAAATGCAGTTTTTCGGTGGTGGCCACAAAGTGCTTGGCTGGGAAGACTTCGACCCGTGGGAGCTGTTTGTAAACCTCACCGGTCAACGGGTCAAACTCCGAAATACGTTCGACTTCGTCGCCCCACAATTCCACCCGGATGGCGGTTTCGGCATTGGCGGGGAAGATGTCAAGCGTGTCGCCACGCACCCGGAAGGTACCACGATGGAAGTCCATATCGTTACGCGCAAATTGCAAATCGAGCAGTTGGCGCAGTAATTTGTCGCGGTTGCGTACCTCACCCACCGCAATGGGAATCATTACTTGGCCATAGTCGACGGGGCTACCCAATCCATAAATACACGATACCGACGCCACAATCAACACATCGCGACGGGTCAGCAGGGCTTGGGTGGCGGCGTGGCGCAAGCGGTCGATTTCTTCGTTGATCGACGCTTCTTTTTCAATATATAAATCTTTGCTGGGGACATACGCCTCGGGTGTATAGGTGTCATAGTACGAAATAAACATTTCGACGGCAGCGTCAGGCAATAATTCACGGAATTCACTATATAGTTGCGACACCAATGTTTTGTTGTGGGCGAGGACCAAGGCCGGGCGTTGCAGTTCCTCAAAAACCCAGCTCATCACGGCCGTTTTGCCGGTCCCCGTGGCGCCCAACAACGTTTGGTAGCGCATGCCTTGGCGTGCCCCATCCACCAATTGACGAATGGCTTTGGGTTGGTCACCGGTTGGTTGATAGGGCGCATTCGCCGTGAAACCCATAACATACTCAATTCATCGACGGGCCGTAGTAACCCACATGATAATTTACGCTATACCTATTATACGCTGTCATATCTGATAAAAAAATCAGAAAAGCGTGAGCTGTTCCACAATTGGTTTGTGGGCATTGCGGCGAGCGATTTGCATGGTACGCCCTGTCCCAAAAAACCGCCCGTCAAATGTCACAAAATCAGCCACGCGTTGGGTCGCCGCCCCCAACACGGCAATATGAGCTGGTTCGCGGAGCGTCCCTAGCGTGCGCAAGCGCAAAATTCGCTTCACACCCAGCGGCCCCAAACCGGGAATTCGCAAGAGTTGATTGGCAGGCGCCCGATTGATTTCGATGGGAAATAATTCGGGGTGTTGCAAGGCCCACGCCAATTTGGGGTCATGTGCCAACGACAAATTGGCCTGGCCATCAAACGCGAGTTCCTCGGCAGCAAAGCCATAGTGGCGCAACAACCAATCCGCTTGGAGTAGGCGTTGGGTGCGGACTTGGGGTGTCGATCGGGCATTTGCCATGGGAGTACCCGCCAGCGCCTTGAAGGCGCCATAGTAGACCCGGCCCACGGCTAGTTCATTGCGGAGCCACGCCGTCGCCGTAATTAATTCTTGGTCACTTTCGCCGGCAGCACCCACCACAAATTGGGTAGCAATCCCCGATTTAATCAGCCCGGCTTGGTACAAATCACGCATCCAGCGCAACCGCAACACCACATCGCTACGCCAATCACGACTAGGGTCAAGCACTGCTTGGCGCGCGGCACTCGGCACTTCGATGTTGAGACTCATGCGGTCTGACACGCGGGCGGCAGATTCTACCACCGCATGCGACACCCCAGGCGGTAATTTGAGGTGTAGATAGCCACGATATGCGTAGCGGCTCCGCAGAATCTGGGCGCTTTCAACCACCGCCGATCCCGATTCATCTGCGGAACCGAC